>NZ_JBHNPV010000065.1:0-412 GCF_059082735.1 Actinotignum sp. usb-actsch-rep-73
GGTCGAGTTGCTCGAAGAATGAGCCAATGCTGATTTGCTCAGCGTAATTTGGGGTGGAGATACCCATTCCCATAAGTACTTCCGCATTAAGCTTTGCGCGCGTTCCGCCCGTCAGCATAGGCTTGATATCACAGCGCTTAATCGACCATGCAACAAAATGATTATCAGTGAGACCTTTTCTGCCCTGAATTACATGCGCGTGGTTGTTTACCCAGATAGTCCCATTGATGCACATGGTCGGATAATTATCCAAATCAGAAGCGCCGTCTTCCGCAATAAGCACAAACTCACCCTGATGAGTGAAGCCTTCGACGTAGTCTTGAATTCCATTTGCACCGTAGTAAGGTGTGCTGCCAGGAACTCGCTCTGAAGCTGTAATTGGAATGCGTAGGTTATCGTATCTATCTGCTAC
>NZ_JBHNPV010000066.1:0-20439 GCF_059082735.1 Actinotignum sp. usb-actsch-rep-73
GGTTCACATTGTCATCTGACCGAACGCGGACTACTTGTCCTTCTTTGCGCCAATCAAGCCGGCAACAAGAGACGAGACGATTGCGGTGATGACAGCACCAAAGAAGCTTGCCCAGAAGCCACCCGTTTCAAAGGGAATGCCAACGGATGTTGAAAGCGCGCCGGTCAGCATGAACAGCAGGGCGTCGGTAACGATGGCGAACAAACCGAAGGTCAGGATGTACAGGGGGAAGGTCAGAACCTTCACTAAAGGTTTGATCAGGGAGTTCACCAGAGTGAACATCAAGGCGATCACCGCAAGGGCGATCAGAGTGGAGGCTAGTGACGTTCCGTCGGTGAAATTGATCGACGGCACAATCAGAGTCGCGGCCCAGATGCCAGCCATGGTTGCAATGAGTCGAAGTATAAATTCCATACTTCCAGTCTGCCTGCGTTCCAGCTTTTTCGCATCCGCAGGCGGATTTTCGCGGGCGACATTCCGGATCTCCACGCCTGCCGACCGCTGGCTTGCCACACCTGTTGGATTCGTGGGAGCAGGTCGAAGATCTTGAGGAGCGTTTGAAGCGCGCGGGCGGGATCGTGAATTTCAACGAGGTTCGCTGGGATGTTCGCCCATCGCCGGGCTGTGGAACGATTGAGGTTCGCTCGTTCGATTCGGCGACGAATATGACGGAATTACGGGCCTTGTCCGCGCTTGTTCACGCTTTGGTTGAGACGGTGTCGCGTGATCTTGATCGTGGGGTCGCGCCTGCGGTGCTGCCTCGCGAATTGCTGGAATTGAATAAGTGGCGTGCTTCCCGATTCGGGCCGACTGATTCGAGGTGTGTGTAAAGGTATGACCGAAAGCCTCTGTCAAACGAGTGACATACTTGCTAGTCTCGAAGAATGACTGAGGATTTCCTGGCTTTTGCACTCAATGCTGAACGTCGCTCTCACGCCTGCGAAGACGCGGACTACCCCCAATTTCATGTCGCTCCGCCAGTTGGGCGCCTCAATGATCCGAACGGCCTGATCAAAGTTGGCGACACTTACCACGCCTTCTTCCAGTACACCCCGGAGTATCCGAAGAAGCTTGTTTACTGGGGTCATGCGACGTCGAAGAACCTCGTGAACTGGGAATACCTGAAACCTGCGATCCTGCCCGACACTCACCAGGACGCAAACGGCGCCTACTCCGGTACTGCGATCGCGACCGAAGAGGGCGTGGAACTCTGGTACACGGGCAACTACAAGGATCCTCAGACCGGTGAGCGCGAAGCGACCCAGTGCGTCGTCATCACGTCCGACATGAAATCGTTCACCAAGCTTGTTCCGCCGATTATCGGCCATCAGCCCAACGGCTATACCGCTCACTTCCGCGACCCGCAGGTCTGGGCCGATCCCGAAGTGCCGGGTAGCTACCGCATGCTCCTCGGCGTGCAACGTGAAAACGAAACCGGCGCCGCCCTTCTCTACCGTTCGAGCAACCTGCGTACCTGGGAATGTGAAGGAGAAATGACCTTCCCCGATGCGAACGGCACATTCGACGCCTTCGGCTACATGTGGGAATGCCCGAACCTCGTTCGCCTGAGCGATGAGGTCAGTGGTGAAGTCCGCGACGTCCTCATCTTCTGTCCCCAGGGCATCGCCCCCGACGTCGAAGGCTACGAAAACATCTTCCCCTGCATTTACATCGTCGGAAAACTGGTCGGCACAGAATTTACCGAGTGTGACGGATCATTTACCGAGCTTGACCGCGGTTTCGAGTTCTACGCTCCCCAGGTCTACGCGCGTACTGACACTGCGTGGGGTGCATGGAGTGACGAGAAGCCCGCGCTTCTTGTCGGCTGGGCCGGCAACGCCAGCGAAGATGACCAGCCCTCGATCGAAACCGGAGGGTGGGTGCACTGCTTGACCTCTCCGCGACAGCTGGTGTTGGTTGACGGCGTGCTTGTTCAGCGTCCCTACCTGCCCGGCTTGCCGCTGTCATTCGACTCCGAAGTGGAGACTCTCGCGGGTTCGCGTTCGTGGAGGTTCTCAGCTGACGTCGAGTTCAACGCACCTTCCGCTACTTCATCCGACGAGGCCACCTCCATTACGTTCGTCATCGGCTCAAAGGGGGCGGGAGTGAATGTGACACTGAGTCCGTCATCCCTGACCGTTGATCGCTCCGACTCGCGTTACTCACATGGAGATATACGAACCGTGACCCTCGCGGATGAAGAGTCGGAGCATATTGAGATCATCCACGACCGGTCTCTCACTGAAATCTTCCTCGGAGATGGTCGCAAGGCCTTCACCTTCCGCTCCTTCTTGAACGGTGAAGCAGCTGGGCTCGAAGCGCGATGTGAATCGTGTTCTGTAACTCTGACAAACATATGCAGGGCTCGTCTGGACTGAAAGGTGTCCGCGCCAAGTAAAGGGTGGCATGTGAGATGTGTGCGCGGCCTCGTGAATCGACAATCTGGGTGGGCTTCGGCTGGAATGTGTCCGCAGGTCATCACTGCTGAGGTGGTAAGCGCACATTTTTGCGCGTCAGTTCGGCGAAAAGTCCACATAACAATGAGACAAAAGCCCTTGCGCTGAGGCGTATGGCGCACATAGTATGTCAAACGATTGCTATATAGCCCGGTAGTGAACGACGACGTTGTACACGCGCCTGGCCCACCGAGAAAGGAACGTGGATGGCAATGGATTACGCCAAGGTGGCGTCCGAAGTTGTAGAAGCGGTCGGAGGTGCCGATAACATCAGCGCAGCCGCACACTGCGCAACCCGCCTGCGACTCGTTATTGTCGACGAGTCTAAGATTGACCAGGCTGCCCTCGACGCGAATGGAGACCTCAAGGGCACCTTCGCAGCAGGTGGCATGTTCCAGATCATCGTCGGTCCCGGCGATGTCGACAACGTCTACCGCAAGATGGTCGAAAACCACTCCGTCCGCGAGGTCTCCAAGGATGAAGCTAAGGAAGAAGCCGCAAAGTCCGGCAACCTCTTCTCGCGCTTCATCAAGATGATCGCTGACATCTTCGTTCCAGTCCTCCCCGCCCTGATCGCCGGCGGTCTGATGATGGCTATCAACAACGTTCTGACCGCTGAAGGCCTTTTCGGCGAACAGTCCGTCGTTGGAATGTTCCCGGCCATCGCTGACTACGCCTCCCTGATCAACATGATCTCGTCGGCAGCATTCGCTTCGCTGCCTGTCCTGGTTGGCTTCTCCGCTGCAAAGCGCTTCGGTGGCAACGTCTACCTCGGTGCGGCAATCGGCGCGGCAATGATCTCCTCCGACCTGCTCAATGCATGGAATACCGGTGCGGCACTTGCCGGCGACGCAGAGGTTGAATACTGGCACCTCTTCGGCATGGAAGTTGCCAAGATCGGCTACCAGGCGCAGGTCATCCCGACCCTCGCCGTCACCTTCGTCATGTGCGTCATCGAAAAGTGGCTGCACAAGCGCCTGTCCGGCACCGTTGACTTCCTCGTCACCCCGCTGGTCACCATGCTTCTCACCGGCTTTCTTGCATTCATCGCAATCGGCCCGATCACCCGCGTTCTCGCAGAAGGCATCACCAACGGCATCAACTGGGGTTACTCCACGCTCGGCCCAATCGGTGGCCTGATCTTCGGCTTCTTCTACTCGCCGATCGTCGTCACCGGCCTGCACCAGTCCTTCCCGGCAGTTGAAATCCCGCTACTCCCCGTTAATGGTGGCATCGGTGACTTCATCTTCCCGATCGCCTCCATGGCAAACATCGCTCAGGGTGCTGCAGCCCTCGCTGTCTTCCTGAAGGCCCGCGATGCCAAGCTGAAGGGCCTCGCCGGCGCCGGCGGCGCGTCCGCAGTCTTCGGTATTACCGAACCCGCAATCTTCGGTGTCAACCTGCGCCTGCGCTGGCCCTTCTACGTCGGCATGGTTGCTGCAGCAATCGGCTCCGCCGGCGTCGCACTCTTCGACGTTCGTGGCCAGGCACTCGGTGCAGCAGGCTTCGTCGGCTTCGTGTCGATCATCCCGAACGACATCCCGATGTACCTGCTCCTTGAAATCCTCGTCTTTGCCCTATCCTTCGGTGCCACCTTCGCCTATGCCTCAACGCGAGGCAAGGTGGACTTGGCCGAAGGTGGCGCAGTCGCAGCATCCGCCGATTCTGCCGCCGCAGCTGCACCTGCAGCTACTGGCGTCGCAGAAGCCAAGATCGTTGAATACGCCGAAGGCGCAGACACCGACTACACCATCACCGCACCTCTCGCCGGTGAAATCATCCCGCTCGAGCAAGTCAAGGACGAGTCCTTCGCCAAGGGCATGCTCGGCCCGGGCGCAGCAATTATTCCCGCCGGTGGCGTAGTCGTCGCACCGTTTGACGGCAAGGTCACGGTCGCATTCGAGACCGGCCACGCCTACGGCCTGAAGTCCGCATCCGGCATGCAGGTCCTGATCCACATTGGTATGGACACGGTCAAGCTTGAAGGCAAGTGCTTCACCCCCCGCGTCGCCAAGGGCGACATGGTCCGTCGTGGCGATGTCCTCGCCGAGGTTGACTGGGACGGTATCCGCGCAGCCGGTTACGACACCATCACCCCGGTTGTCGTCACCAATAAGAAGAAGTTTGACTCCGTCGAGCTTTCCGGCACGGGCACCGTTTCCACGAACGATACCTTCCTTGAGGCACAGCCGAAGGAAGTAACTGCCTAATCGGGTTTTATTCCTGACACGTGACGGGGAGAAGGTTACGGCCTTCTCCCCGTCGTGTGTGTGATCTGAGTGCGAATAATGAAGGGGCACTGACGGTTGTCAGTGCCCCTGATTCGATTGAAATGAGATGTGTGCTTACGCGGTCCAGCCTTCAATCACAGTCACTGGGAACTCGTAGCTTCCGCCAGTCGCTCGGTCGTGAGAATCATCGGATGTGTCGGCAGAGCCGTGGGCCTCGCTGCTAGTTTCACCGTTGATCTGCGCAAGCAGGATCTCGACGGCCTTGCGGGCAATCAGATCGAGGGGCTGGCGTAGCGTGGTCAGTCCGGGAAGAGCGCGGTGAATAGCCTGGGTTCCATCGAAGCCGATGATTCGCAGGTCGCCTGGAACGGTCAGGTTGTGCAGGCGTGCCCATTCGAGGACCTCGGCCGCGGCCAGGTCATCGGTGGCGAAAACGCCATCGATTTCTTCGGCGACAGAGTTGAGGCATTCATTGACGGCCAGTTGGCGGATCGCAGAATCCGTGTGGAAGGGAACTTCCAGAATGACCGGTTCAACGCCGTCTTCGCCAAGGGCTCGACGATATCCGTGCTCGCGCAGGTTCTTCGGGTGCGAGCGCGAGGTCAGCAGGGCCGGTCGGTGGCAGCCTGCGTCCAACAAGCGCCTGGTGGCGTCGTATCCGGCGGTTTCGTTGTTGCAACGAACGTTAGGGATCCGGGGTGAGAGCTCGCGGTCGATGGTGACCAGTGGCATGCGTATCGTTTGGTATTCCTCGAGCGCTTCGTTGTGTGCGCCAGAAATAATACCGTCGACTCGATTTCCAACCAGTAGGTTCAAGTAGTCGCGTTCACGGTCCGCGTGTCCCATCGAGTTGCAGATAAGGATGCGGTAGCCCTGTTCGGCAAGGGCGTTTTCAATCTCGACGGCGAGTTCGCCGAAGAAGGGGAGTGCGACAGTCGGGACGATCAATCCGATGGTGTCGGACTTTTTGCCGTGGAGTGCGCGTGCGAGCTGGTTGGGACGGTATCCGAGTTTCGCGATCGCGTCGCCGACGCGGTCCTTTGTTGTCTGGGACAGGTATCCGCGGTTGTTGAGGACTCGCGACACGGTGGTCAATGAGACGCCGGCTTCTTTGGCTACGTCGGCCAGGGTGGGCTCGGAGTGTGACTTCACGGGTTAGGTCCTTGTTTTGCTGGCGGTCGTTCGGTTCATTTTAGATGTTGATGTGTGCAGACCATATGGACTTCTGTCGAAGTGTGAGCCTATTTACTGACTACTCATCTCGTCGCCTGTTGAACGTGTGCCTGACGCGCAGAATACTTGGTCAAGTCCGTGTTAAGCAGGCAAAAAAGGGGACGAGTCTGGGCATCTTGGTGCGGTGTGTAGTCGGCCCTCGGCTTGGCTGTGGGTGAGGAAAGTGTGGCCGGCCTCGTGAATGGGGAAGAAGGCGGAAGGCGCTGACGTGACAATGGTCGCGCAATTGCACCATGAAAGTGTGCTGACAGGCACGATAATTCCTTTTACGATAAAGGCAAGGGTCAATATGTCCAACGATGGACATACCCGGGTTGGAAGGAAAACCTCATGATCTCTCGTTCTGTTGTCATCGCCTCCTCCGTTGGTCTGCACGCGCGCCCCGCTGCCATCCTTGCCGATGCCGTTGATGAATCCGGTGTCGACATCGTTATCTCGTTCGACGGTGAAGAAGCAGACGCAGCATCGCTCCTCGAAATCATGACTCTCGGTGTCAAGCACGGCGACGAAGTCACCCTGTCCACCGAAGATGACAACGCTGGCGCTGTTCTCGACTCGCTGGCCGAACTGCTTTCGCGCGATCTCGACCAGGAGTGAGCATGAGCACCGGACACTCAGTCCTTCACGGAATCGGCGTCTCAGCCGGAACAGCCGCTGCTCCGGTAGCGATCGTGCGCCCAGCACCCGGCGTTGATACGAACGAACCTGCTTGCACTGATCCCGAGGTGGACGGTGCCCGTGTGCGCGAGGCTCTCGCAACAGTCAGCAACAGCCTCAAAGAACGTATGGAAACGGCTCCCGAAGAGTCGAAGCCGATCCTGAAAGCCACCGCCAAACTCGCGTCAGACCGCGGTCTGGCAAAGGGGATCGACAAGAAGCTGAAGAAGGGCTTCGGTGTGACTGCCGCAGTCGAAGCAGCTGTCGAAGAATACGCCGAAATGCTCCGCGGACTGGGCGGGTACATGGCGGAACGCGCCACCGACCTGTACGACGTGCGCGACCGTGCAATGTGTGAACTGCGCGGACTTCCGGCTCCCGGCGTTCCCTCATTCGATGAGCCTGTCATCCTGGTTGCTCGCGATCTGGCACCCGCTGAAACTGCAACCCTGAACCCTGAGAAGGTCAAGGGCATCATCACCGAAATCGGTGGCCCCACGTCGCACACCGCGATTCTGGCCGCTCAGCTTGGTATTCCGGCAATCGTGAAGGTTACCGGCATCCTCGATATCACCGAAGGGCACATGCTCGCCCTTGACGGTGGCGTCGGTGAAGTCATCATTAATCCGACCGACGAAGAAGTTGAGCTTCTTGAAGCGCGCTCGCGTCATCGCGCTACCGCGCTTGCCGGCTCGTCCGGTGAAGGTGCGACCTACGACGGCTACAAGGTCAAGCTTCTCGCCAACATCGGCACGGTCGATGACGCTGAACGCGCAGCTAAGTTCGACCTTGAAGGCTCCGGCTTGTTCCGTACCGAATTCCTGTTCCTCGATCGCGCGGATGCGCCTTCGTTAGAAGAACAGACGGAAACCTACACCAAGGTTCTCCAGGCGTTCGGTGACCGTCGTGTTGTCGTGCGCACGCTTGACGCCGGCGCCGACAAGCCACTGTCGTTTGCGGATCTTGGCAAGGAAGAAAACCCGGCGCTTGGCCGTCGCGGTTTGCGCCTCTGCCAGGCTCGCGAGGACCTGATTGATACGCAGCTGACTGCTTTGGCTGCCGCCTACGAGGCCACGAAGGCTGACCTTTGGGTCATGGCACCGATGGTGTCCACACTTGAGGAAGCCCAGTGGTTCGCCGACAAGGCGCGTGGCGTGGGCCTGCCGAAGGTCGGCATCATGATCGAAGTTCCCGCGGCCGCTATCCGCGCAGACCAGATGCTGTCCATCGTTGACTTTGCCTCGATCGGCACGAATGACCTGACGCAGTACACGATGGCCGCTGACCGCATGGACGGCGAGCTTGCTCCGCTGCTCAACGCGTGGCAGCCGGCTGTCCTGCAGATGATCAAGTTCGCCTGTGAAGGTGGTCGTTCGACAGGCAAGTCGATCGGTGTCTGCGGTGAAGCCGGTGGCGACCCGCTGTTAGCGCTGGTTTTGACAGGTTTGGGTGTTGGCTCCCTGTCGATGGCACCGACCAAGGTGAACGCTGTTCGCGCCGCTCTTCGCCTGCACGACCTGGCGACCTGCCAGCAGATGGCTGCGTATGCGCTGGATGCTCCGACGGCTGAAGAGGGACGCAACAATGTCCTGAAGCTTGTCTCGCCGACGATGCTGGCGTTGCTCTGAGCACCCTCTGATTGAAGCACGAAGCCCCGGACCTCTACGAGGTCCGGGGCTCTGCTTTGTTAGTCAGAGACTAGGCAGGCGTCAGGCGACAACCAGGCCGGTGTACTGGGTGCGGGCGCGCTCGAAGCGTGCTGCGACGTCGTCCCAGTTGACGATGTTCCACCATGCCTTGACGTAGTCTGCCTTGACGTTCTGGTAGTCGAGGTAGAAGGCGTGCTCCCACATATCCAGCATGAGTAGCGGGACGGTGGCGACCGGGATGTTACCCTGCTGGTCGGTCAGCTGGAAGGTGACCAGACGGCCGGCGAGTGCATCCCATGCGAGGATGCCCCAGCCGGAGCCCTGCAGGCCGAGAGCCGCTGCTGCGAACTGGCCCTGGAACTTCTCGAAGGAGCCGAAGTATTCGTCGATTGCTGCGGCGAGTTCGCCTTCGGGGCGACCCTGGCCGTCGGGGGTCATGTTCTGCCAGAAGATGGTGTGGTTGGTGTGGCCACCGAGGTTGAACGCAAGGTTCTTCTCGTACAGGTTGATGGCGGCGAAGTCGCCGGATTCGCGTGCTGCTTCGAGCTTCTCAAGGGCGGTGTTTGCGCCACCGACGTAGTTTGCGTGGTGCTTGTCATGGTGCAGTTCCATGATTGTGCCGGAGATGTGCGGCTCGAGTGCTGCGTAGTCGTAGGGGAGCTCGGGGAGCGTGTAGACGGTCATTGCGTCTCCTTCGTTAGGTATTTATGGCAGTGCCGCGACTGCCGTTCACACTTTCGAGGGTACAGGGCTTTAGTCCCCTTTTGCTACGGGAACGGTGGAACATGGACGTGAGGTTTCAGCCATTGCCGGCTGGGAATAAAACGCGCGTTGGGTGCAACGGGTGTGGTTTCACGAGGCCGCGCCCGCCTGTCGTAGGTCTTGGCGCAATTGGTGCGCGAGCTCGCCTCTGCTGATGGAGGTGTTGCGTTGGGGCCTCGTCGATGCCCTCACTTGGTGTGGCGCACCCGCTTGATGACACTGGAAAACCCGAGCCAGATGTAGGCCAGGACGATGCCCCAGATCATGCCGAAGATGCCGGATTGGACGGTTTCGGCGGTCCATGCGGCGGCGCCACCGAGGTGTTCGACGTAGGAGACGCCGTGCTCGACGATGTGATGGAGCACGGTGAAGCCGAGGGTATTGAGGGAGGAGATGACGATGTGTCCGCCGACCCAGAGCATAGCGACCGTGCCGACGATTCCGATGACGGTGAAGACCTTCGGCATGACGGAAACGAGGCCTCGTCCAAAGCTCGCAATGCCACCTTTCTTTTCTGCGAGGCGTAGACCAAGGTCATCCATTTTGACCAGGACGGCGACGATTCCGTAGACGAAGAAGGTCATGAAGAAGGCGACACCGACCATGATGCCAACTTTGACGAGGTTGGAGGTGGTGGTGACGCCGGCCAGCGAAATAAGCATAATTTCCGCGGAAAGAATCAGGTCAGTGCGAGTGGCGGAAGAAACGATGCCCATCTCAATTTCTTCAGGAGTAACGGAGGTCGCTGAGTCCTTGTGGTCAACGTGTTCGGGGTAGAGGTGGAGCTTGGCGAGAGCTTTTTCTCCGCCTTCGAAGCAGAGATACGAGCCACCGATAATGAGGATGACAGGCAGAAGCCAGGGGGCCAGCCAGGTGAGGATCAATGCGACCGGCAGGATGATGGCGAGCTTGTTAATAAGGGATGCGCGCGCGATCTTCTTGATGATCGGGATTTCACGACTCGGGTCAAGGCCAGCTACATACTGCGGGGTGATGGCGGTGTCGTCGATGACGACGCCAACGGCTTTCGACGATGCTTTTGCGGCGCCGACAGCAATGTCATCGAGGGATGATGCTGTTGCTTTCGCGAGCGTGGCAATGTCGTCGAGAAGTGCGATGAGTCCGCCGGCCATGTTTGTCCTTGAAGTAGACGGTGTGTACGTCTCATCATGCCAGCGTTGGGGTGCCTGCGTGTAGCGAGGACGGGTGGGAGTGGGTGCGCAGGGAGTTGGTGCGTGGTTGGGTTGAGTACGATCGCTTTCCGCTGGTCGTTGGTGATTCAGTGACGAGGCCGCGCTTGTGGATACAAGTTTGCGTGTTCACAGGGCGCGGTTTGTGCAATTCGATTTGTCCATGGTGGCAACTAGTGTTGGTGTCATGAACGAATCCGAAGTGGCTGTTGCCAATACGCCGATCGTTGATCCGGCACTGATCGCGTGTCTGCACTCTGACTTTGATGATGCCGGCTGGAGCGTCGATGCTCTGAAGCAGGTTGTGTCGCAACGTGCTCTTACAGCCTTGGGGCGTGAACAGCGTGTGCCTGCGTTGGTTGAACTGCGTGCTCAGACCGCTCCGATCTCTGTTTTGACCAGGCTCTTCATGCTGGGCGATACGGTGGCGGGCCAGCAGCTGGATCAGGCACTTCCCACGTGTGGCGTCGCCGGTGCCGTGTCGCTGGGTCTTGTGCAACCCGTGGCCGACTCGAGCTCTCCGTCGCGCTACCGCGCGACGGTTGACCTGCGCCCCTACAGCGCTGTGATTCCCGACGTTATGGTCGGCGGTGGGTCAGATTCTGATTCGACTCGACAGCTGAATTGGTGGATTGCCTCGGATCTAACGTCAATGGTGACAGGCGGAGCTCTTCGCCCTGACCACGTGTTGGGTGTGGGTGGAGCATCCACCAGTCTGCTTGAGATGACGATCCGAAAGCCCTTTACGTCTGCCCTTGATATGGGGTGTGGTTGCGGAATCCAGGCGATGCACTTGGCAACTCATTGTGAACGTGTTGTGGCGACTGACCTGTCAGAGCGCGCGTGCCAGTTCACACGCTTTAATGCGGCGTTGAATGACATGCAGATTGATGTGCGTGCGGGTTCGCTTTTTGAACCCGTTGCTGGACAGACCTTTGATCTGATCGTGACGAACCCTCCCTTCGTTATTACTCCTGATGTTCTGCGCGGAGATGGCGACGATCTGCTGGAATATCGCGATGGCGGGATGAGTCGTGACGAACTAGTTCGCACCGTAATCCAGGCGGGCCCAGATTATCTGCTGCCCGGCGGGTATATGCAGATGATTGGGAACTGGGAGATCCCCGCGGATGTGGATCCCGATTCTGGGTGGTCAGATCGTCTGAAGCCGTGGTTCTCCGACCGGCCCGTGGACGCGTGGATTGTCCAGCGCGATGTCTTGGACCCCGCGCAGTACGTGGAAATGTGGCTTCAAGATGCTGATCCCCACGACGCGGATTCTGAAGCGGATGCTGAACTGGACATTGGCGAATCCGGAGTGATGGTCGGTGTCGAGGACCCTTCCGGCCTCGTAGATTCGAAGCGAGAAATCGCATACGCGAAATGGCTCGCCGACTTTGACAGTGCGAACGTCGGCGCAGTCGGCATGGGGTTTGTTGCCATGCGACGACTGGACGCGGACGAAGCGGGTGGCGCTCGCGGAATCCAGCACTTCGATCTTGAACTCACTGGGCGCAGGCCGTTAGGAGCAGATGTCGAGCGCACGTTGGATGCGTTGCGCCTTCCGGACGATCTTGGTGCGCTGACTCTGGTTCGTGCCGATGACGTGACTGAAGAACGCCACTTTGTTCCAGGTACCCCTGATCCGAACGTCATGATCATGCATCAGGGCAGTGGACTTGGACGATCCATCATGGTCGGTACCGCCGTGTCAGCGATTGTTGGGGCGTGCGACGGCGAACTAGAGGTCGGGCAGATCAGTGCGGCCGTGGCGATGCTCACTGACCGTGAAATCTCAGACGTTCGCGCGGAAGTCGACACTCCGCTTCGAGCCCTGATTCGGGCAGGAATGCTTGAAGTTGCGACGTGTAGCAAGCAGTCGACCGTCTAGTGGACTTTCGTTGACACCGAGTGGACAGTGCGCGAAATTTGCCGGGTCCGTTGTAAGGTCAGGCAAGCGCGACGATTTTCGTTAAATTCAAATTAGGCACCGAAAGGGTGAGTCATGGGAGCGTCAAAGCTGGTCATCGTGGAGTCTCCCGCGAAGGCTGCGACCATCGAGGGATACCTAGGTCCCGACTACCATGTGACCGCATCAATTGGGCACATTCGTGACTTGCCTCAGCCGAAGGAGCTTCCGACCGACATGAAGAAGGGCCCCTACGGTCGCTTCGCCGTCGATGTCGAGCACGGTTTTACCCCTTACTATGCGGTCAACCCGGACAAGAAGAAAAAGGTCACCGAACTCAGGCGTGCGCTGAAAGAAGCCGACGAACTCTTCCTGGCAACTGATGAGGACCGCGAAGGTGAAGCAATCGCATGGCACCTTCTGCAGGTGTTGAAACCGAAGGTGCCGGTTAAGCGTATGGTCTTCCACGAAATCACAAAGGAAGCGATTAGTCGCGCGCTTGAGAACACTCGTGAGCTCGATACGGCGCTCGTCGATGCGCAGGAAACCCGCCGAATCCTTGACCGCCTGTACGGCTACGAGGTCTCGCCTCTGCTCTGGCGCAAGATCCGTCCTTCCTTGTCGGCTGGTCGCGTGCAGTCAGTGGCAACCCGTCTGGTCGTGGATCGTGAACGTGACCGTATTGCCCACATTTCCGCTGAATACTGGTCAATCCAGACCCGCATCGAAGCAGGCGACGCGTTCAACGCGAAGGTCACGCACGTTGATGGTCGATCCATAGCAACAGGTTCCGACTTCAGCGAGAAGGGTGTTCTGAAGGACAAGTCGAAAAAGGCTGACGTCCTGCACCTGAACGAGACACTCGCTCAAGATCTCGCCACCGCGTTGAAAGCATCCACGACATCGGTTATTGATTCGGTCACGCAGAAGCCGTATCGTCGTCGTCCGGCAGCGCCGTTCACGACGTCCACACTGCAGCAGGAAGCCTCGCGAAAGCTGCACTGGAATGCCTCGTCGACAATGCGTACCGCTCAGTCTCTGTACGAGTCCGGTTACATCACCTACATGCGAACCGACTCGACTGTACTGTCCGGCCAAGCCATTGCCGCGGCTCGAGCGCAGGCCGCAGAACTTTACGGTGCCGCCTCTGTCCCCGAGAAGCCTCGTGTATACGGCAAGGTTGCGAAGGGAGCTCAGGAAGCTCACGAAGCTATCCGTCCCGCCGGCGATCACTTCCGTACCCCCGCACAGGTTGCAGGTCAGTTGAGCCGTCAGCAGTTGGCTCTCTATGACTTGATCTGGAAGCGTACGGTTGCCTCGCAGATGACCGACGCTGTCGGTTTTACCGCGACGATTCGTGTTGCTACCGACGTTGTCACATCCGATGGTGCGCACTCTGTTGTTTCTTCCGCCTCTGGCACGGTCATCACCGAGCCCGGCTTCCGTCAGGCCTACGAAGAAGGCCGTGACAAGGGTCGTTACGACGCTGAAAAGGACAGTGAAGCAGAAGCAACTCTGCCGAACGTCTCCGAAGGCGATAGTGCAAACGTCGTGGAAGCGATCGCTGAAAGACACGAGACTCAGCCTCCGGGTCGCTACACCGAAGCAACTCTGGTCAAGACTATGGAAGAGCGTGGCATCGGTCGTCCTTCCACGTATGCGGCAACGATCCAGACGATCGGTGACCGCGGATACATCACGCACCGCGGTCAGTACCTTGTGCCGACATGGTTGGCATTCTCGGTCATGCGTCTGCTGGAAGAGAGCCTGCCTGGATTGGTTGACTACGACTTCACCGCGTCTATGGAAACGGATCTTGACCGCATCGCTACCGGTGAAGAAAAGGGTGCTGACTTCCTCACCGGTTTTTACCTGGGTGCAAATGGCAAGGGCGATGAAGACGGCTTGAAGTATCAGGTCGAATCACTCGGCGACGATATCGATGCTCGCGCCGTGAACTCGCAGCCTGTCGGTGATGACGTGGTTGTTCGCGTGGGTCGCTATGGCCCGTACCTTGAAAAGGCTGATGGCACGCGCGCCAACCTGCCCGAAGACGTTGCTCCCGATGAGGTCAACGCCGAAAAGATCTCCGAACTGTTCGCTCTTGCTGCAGATGATGGTCGCGAGCTGGGTGTTGATCCGCAAACCGGTCACACACTGGTGGCAAAAAACGGCCGTTTCGGCCCTTACATCACCGAGATTCTTCCCGAACCGGAAGAAACAGAAGCCACGACTACGAGGGGGCGCAAGAAGGCTGCACCGAAGCCTCGAACCGCATCGCTGTTTAAGAGCATGGACCTGTCGACGGTGACCCTTGAACAGGCTCTCCAACTGCTTTCGCTTCCGCGCGAGGTCGGTGTTGATCCAGAAACGCAGGAAGTGATTACCGCTCAGAACGGTCGCTATGGTCCGTACCTGAAGAAGGGGAGCGACTCGCGCACGCTGGCGTCGGAAGAACAGTTGCTCACGATCACGGTGGACGAGGCTCTTGCGATCTACGCTCAGCCGAAAGTTCGCGGTCGAGGCGCTGCAAAGCCACCGCTTCGCGAGTTCGGTGAAGACCCGGTGTCCGGTAAGAAGGTCACGGTGAAGGACGGTCGTTTCGGTCCGTACGTGACAGACGGAAAAACGAACGTGACGGTGCCTCGTGCAGAAAGCGTCGAAGACCTGACCGAAGAACGTGCCTTCATGCTACTTGCCGATAAGCGTGCAAAGGGTCCGGCTCCGAAGCGAGGTCGTGCGACCGCGAAGAAGTCGAGCACAAAGAAGACCACGACACGTAAGACAACAACAAAGAAAACTGCTGCAAAGAAGACAACGAAGTAGTGGTCGACCGGTGCGCATCGGCAGGAACTGAACACCGGGGCCTGCAGTGACGTGCATGCGACGAACACATGTCTTCGTTCCAAAACAGGGCAGGTCATGCGACGATTGAAAGCATGACGGTAGACGGGAGTATGGGGATGAGCGCTGAGGGTGTGTTTATCACCTTCGAAGGTGGCGACGGAGCTGGAAAATCAACGCAGATCCAGCGCGTTCGTGACTGGTTTATCGAGCGTGGTCGTACCGTCAAGGTCACCCGTGAGCCCGGCGGTACCGATCTTGGCGTTCAGATCCGTCAGATGGTTCAAAACGGTCCCGAAGACATCGATCCTCAGACCGAAGCCCTACTGTATGCAGCAGATCGCGCCTACCACGTTGCTACCCTGATCCGTCCAGCTCTTGCAGCCGGTGAGGTCGTATTGGCTGATCGCTATATCGATTCGTCACTCGCGTATCAAGGGGCCGCTCGATCGCTTGGTGTTGACGAAATTCGTTCCCTGTCCATGTGGGCAACCCAGAGCCTAGATCCGACCCTGACCTTCCTGCTCGACCTGCCTCCAGAGGTGGGAGCCCGTCGTCGCACGGACGCACCCGACCGCATGGAACGCGAATCCATGGACTTCCATGAGCGCGTCCGCCACGAATACCTGCGTTTGGCCGATGCTGAACCTGAACGCATTATCGTGATCGACGGCGTTGGCACGCCCGACGAAGTTTTCTCCGAAATCCGTGGTGTTCTTGAAGAACGCTTCGGCTCTGGCGTCGTTCAACACGTGGATGATGAAACCGCCGTCGATCAACCTTCTCGACCGGTCGATAAATCTGCCGAACCGTTGACCACGGATAATGCGAAGGTGGCGTCGCACTCGGCGCCGAAAGCCAAGACAAAGTCCGGCGCTAAGTTTTCGAAGTCATCGAAGAAGAAGTCAATGCTTGGAATCCTCGCAGGACAGGCACCCCTGTGGCCATCCGCAGAAGAAGATAAAGCCTAATGGCGCTCCGTGGAGCACACGTCTGGGATGAACTCGTCGGCCAAGAAGCCGCCGTCGAGATCCTTCGAGGTGCTGCGCTAGGTGCGCGTGGCCTCGTCGATGGGGAACATGCGCACGCGTCTGTTGATCCCTCCCAGGCGGATCGCACTTCAGCCGGCCCCTCCGATGACGATATCGATTCGGCCGGCGATGACGCTTCTCGCGCGATGAGCCACGCGTGGCTGATTACCGGACCGCCCGGTTCGGGTCGTTCGGTTGCTGCCAGGGCATTCGCGGCAGCCCTCCAATGCACCGAAGCCGACATGGGTGCAGGACACTGCCCAGGTTGCATAACAACGATGAACGGATCGAATGCTGACGTGCACCTTGTGGCCACAGAAGCCAGCGTCATTTCTGTCGATACCGCGCGTTCTCTGGTTCTCCACGCTCAGTCAGCACCCTCGCAGGGACGTTGGCGCGTCATCATCGTTGAAGATGCGGATCGTCTGACTGAAGCCGGCGCGAACGCGCTACTGAAAGCCATTGAAGAACCGCCCGCTCGCACCGTCTGGCTCCTGTGTTCTCCCAGCCCAGAAGACATGATTACGACGATTCGTTCGCGTTGCCGTCACCTTGGGCTCCGTATTCCATCCGTGGAAGCGGTCGCTGACCTGCTTGTCAGGGAAGGCGTGGCAGACCGGCAGAGCGCGATCAGCGCCGCCCGCACCGCCCAGTCGCATATCGGGTTGGCGAGGGCGCTGGCGAAAGACCCTGAAATGCGTGAGCGCCGTCGTCAGATTATGACCGCACCGGTTCGCGTTCGCTCCGTGGGAGAAGCAGTTTTCGCTGCCGAAGGTCTTTTGAAGACAGCGCAGGCGCAAGCTGATGCGCAGACTCTTGAACGAAACGCGCGCGAGAAAGCAGCTTTGCTTCGCCAGCTCGGCATGGACGAATCCGAGCGACCTGACCGTCAGCAAAGAGTGATGCTCAAACAACTGGAAGACGACCAGAAGCGTCGTTCCAAGCGCGCTCTGACCGATGCGTTAGATCGTGCGCTCGTTGATTTGCTCGCGATCTATCGCGATGTGCTGATGGTGCAGTTGGGGACCGGTCAACAGTTGGTGAATGCTGATCTTGAAGATTTGGTTTACGAACTGGCGTCCGATTCGACGCCTCGTCAGACAATGGGTCGCGTTGCCGCAATTGAAGAAGCCCGCAAGCGCCTTGTGTCGAACGGACAGGCACTTCTTGTGCTCGAAGCGATGGCAGTATCGCTTCGTCCCCAGGCTTAACGTCAGCCCAAGCACTCACTCCGACGAGGACTCCCATATCCTTGTCCTATGATTGTGAAGTCGAAGCGTCGAATAGCGATTGTTGCGATTGTTGGCGTCGTTGTCTTGGCGTTGCCGTTCATTGTGAACGCGGCAATGCTCCTGATTAACAGCTTCCGCTATTCCGAGAGCTCCATCCGCCCCTCCGAACCGAACGCCGTTTCGGGCACATCGATCGATGATTTCTATCGTCAGACAATCAACTGGGGCGATTGCTCGACACAACAGATTTCCGACGGTTCGTCGGTGCCTCCTTCCGATCCGCAGAACTATCAGTGCGCAACGCTGTACGCGCCACTGGACTGGGACGAGCCCTCAGGCGAGCAAATTACGCTGTCGATCGCAGTGCATCGCAGTGGGGTCGAGGATGCTCCGGCGCTTTTCTACAATCTTGGTGGTCCGGGTGGCGCTGCCGTGTCGTCACTGGTCGGCCAAGTAAACGATGGTTTGGGCGATGCGGTTGTGAAGACTTATGACATCGTTGCTCTGGATCCTCGTGGCGTTGGCGCCTCGTCCCCCGCGATCTGCATGACGGATGCCCAGCGTGATGCCTACGCGACGGATGGCACGCTGGGCGATGGCGGGACTGCTGGCGAAGGTGTCTCCGGTCGCACTATGGATCCCGCTGAGATCATCGCGCACGCCGAAAAGCTGAGCGCCAGGATCGCCGATGGTTGCCAGCAACTGTCCGGGAACGTCTACAAGCACATCGATACGGTGTCCGTGGCGAAGGATTTCGACATGGCTCGTGCAATTCTTGGGCAAGAGAAGCTGAACTACCTTGGGTATTCCTACGGCACGTTCGTTGGCGCGCTCTACGCCGATATGTTCGCTGACAAGGTGGGGCGTTTCGTTCTTGATGGTGCGATTGATCCAGCGATGGATATCAACCAGGTGTCGGATCTTCAGATGGAAGGTTTTGAAGCGTCCGCGCGCCATTGGCTTGAAGAATGTGTTGCGGGGAAGGATTGCCCGTTCAGCGGAAGCGTTGATGACGCGGTCGCTGATCTTGTGGCCTTCCTTGATGCTGTCGCCGATCAGCCACTTGAGACTTCGGATCCTGACCGTCCGTTGACGCGTAATCTGGCGTTGACGGGAATTATTACGGGCTTGTATTCGTCCGATTCGTATTCTGTCCTCACCGAGGCGGTGCGCCAGGCGGTACAGGATAGCGACGGTTCGCAGTTGCTGTATATCGCGGACTTGTCCAGTGAGCGCCAGGATGATGGTACGTTCGCGTCGAATTCGATGGATGCGTTGATCGCGGTGAATAACGCTGATTATGAGCCGGTTGGCACCCCGGAAGAGTGGGCGCAGGCTGCTGAGAAACTGGCTGATACACTCCCGGTCTTCGGCACGGATGCGGGGTATGCGTCGGCCGGTCTGAGCGCGTGGCCGACTGATCATGCGGCTCGCCAGCCGGTGAGTGCGAAGGGGGCCGCGCCGATTGTCGTGGTGGGGACGACGCATGATCCTGCGACTCCGTATGTGATGGCGCAGAACTTGGCGTCTCAGTTGGAGTCCGGTGTGCTGGTCTCGGTTGAAGGCTGGTCGCACACCGCCTATTCGAAGAAGGCCAGTACGTGCGTGGTGGATGCAGTCGAAGGCTACTTGGTCGACGGGACAGTTCCGGCCAACGGTTTGAGTTGTTCGTGACCGCCTCCTGATTCACGAGGCCGATCGGCTCCGCCCCCCGGGTGGGATGGTCGTCGGATTGTGGGCGGCCTCGCATGTGAGGAATATCCAAACGGTTAATCTGGGTAGTCATTTGCGGCAAACCCGTGGCGCACACTATGGTTATACCGTTGTCCGAACGCCCCTGTGGGGATTGCGGACAGGCCACCTTAGCTCAGTCGGCAGAGCGATTCACTCGTAATGAATAGGTCGTGGGTTCGATTCCCACAGGTGGCTCTGAGTTGCCCCCGCGAGAGCGGGGGTTTTCGCATATCCGGGGACGAATGGAGCCGGTATCCAGCCACCCTCACAGTCTGGCTTGGGTAGCAAGTCGGACGTTTCAACATTCAGGTAGTTAGCAACGAGACTGAGCTCTTCAGCTGTCCATGCAACGTAGCCATTTAGTTTCCTGCTCATTGTTGCATGGGAGATTCCAATGGCGTCGCCCAACTCTTTCCGAGTGATGCGCTGGGCGAACATTTGCTGATTTACAGTCATGCCCAGTGCAAGATCGTGACTCAGCCGAGTTTCGTTTCTTCCTTGACTCATGTCTCAATAGTATCAGATGTGCACGTAATGCACAAGATGTGCTTGCATGTTTGAAAAGTGCGTGATTTGATATGCGCATGAATGTACATCAGATGCACAAACAGTACACAAGTGACTTGTTGACGGCTCGTGAAGCGGCGCAAATTTTGCCATCCACTTCCGCCGCAACCGTTTCGCGGTGGGCGCGCGATCGTCTTATTCCGTATGTGGAACTACCTAACGGGCGACGCTTTTTTGAGCGGGCAGACATTGAGAAGCTAATGACGCGCGTTCCCGTCCGCAATGAGGCCGTTCTGTCTGGCGGTGGGTTTGATGATGCCGAATAAACCAAGCCGGGAGTCATACGAGAGCCTTATCGCTTCGTTGCGCGATGCGGTGCGGGAAACCGAGGATACGGCCAGCGCGATTAGTAAGTTGTATGACCTCGTATGGGCTATCAAAGACGAGAAAGCCCTCCGCGAGATTCAAGCGCTGGCCGGTCGTATGTGCACTGCGGGCGCAAGCATTATGGAGTACTCAACGCGTATTGATTTGGCGATAAGTCTTGACACAGGCGTTATTGCAAGCGGTGAGGCCGTTCTGTCTGGTGGTGGGTCTGGTGAGTGCTGAGGCTGTTCAGTGGGCTTGGCGGGTTGAGTGTCGTCGGTTGAGTGACAAGTTGGTTTTGCTTCGGTTGGCGTGGAAGGCGGATGGCGATGGTGCTGTTCGTGTTGATCCGGCGTTGGTGTCGGGTGTGACGGGTTTGAGCTTGTCTCGTGTGGAAGCGTCTATTTCTTCTTTAGAGCGTTCGGGTCTTATTGAGGCTCGGCGGTGGTCTGATTCGGGCTGCTGGTCAGCCCGCTTGCTGTTAGGGGGCGCGTTGTGAGTTTGGAAGCGATTGAGTGGGCGTTTGGTTTAACCGACGGTATTGATGTGCTCGAAAAGATGGTCTTGTTGTCTTTGGCTGATGATGCTGGCGAGGACGGCTGGATGTTGTTGCGCTCGCTTGAGCGTCCAGCTCGCCG
>NZ_JBHNPV010000067.1:0-1398 GCF_059082735.1 Actinotignum sp. usb-actsch-rep-73
GTAGTGTCGGCCAATTAGTACCAGTCGGCTCGCGAGCACATTGCTGTGCTTCCACCTCTGGCCTATCAACCCGCTAGTCTGGCGGGGGCCTTCACACCATTACTGGTGTCGGAAACCTCATCTTGGAGCAGGCTTCCCGCTTAGATGCTTTCAGCGGTTATCCCTTCCGAACGTAGCCAACCAGCCGTGCACCTGGCGGTACAACTGGCACACCAGAGGTTCGTCCATCCCGGTCCTCTCGTACTAGGGACGGGCCTCCGCAAGTTTCCTACGCGCACAGAGGATAGGGACCGAACTGTCTCACGACGTTCTGAACCCAGCTCGCGTACCGCTTTAATGGGCGAACAGCCCAACCCTTGGGACCAACTCCAGCCCCAGGATGCGACGAGCCGACATCGAGGTGCCAAACCATGCCGTCGATATGGACTCTTGGGCAAGATCAGCCTGTTATCCCCGGGGTACCTTTTATCCGTTGAGCGACCACGCACCCACGTGCCATGGCCGGATCACTAGTTCCTGCTTTCGCACCTGCTCGACCCGTCGGTCTCACAGTCAAGCTCCCTTGTACACTTGCACTCGCCACCTGATTACCAACCAGGCTGAGGGAACCTTTGAGCGCCTCCGTTACTTTTTGGGAGGCAACCGCCCCAGTTAAACTACCCACCAGGCACTGTCCCCAACCCGGATTACGGGCCGAGGTTAGATGACCGCGTGAACCAGAATGGTATTTCAACGACGACTCGACAAGAGCTGGCGCCCCTGCTTCACAGTCTCCCACCTATCCTACACAAGTCCAAGCGAACACCAATACCAAGCTATAGTAAAGGTCCCGGGGTCTTTCCGTCCTTCTGCGCGTAACGAGCATCTTTACTCGTAATGCAATTTCACCGAGTTCATGGTCGAGACAGCGGAGAAGTCGTTACGCCATTCGTGCAGGTCGGAACTTACCCGACAAGGAATTTCGCTACCTTAGGATGGTTATAGTTACCACCGCCGTTTACTGGGGCTTAAATTCAAGCCTTCACCACCCGAGGGTGGTTGAGCCTTCCTCTTAACCTTCCAGCACCGGGCAGGCGTCAGTGCGTATACATCGTCTTACGACTTCGCACGCACCTGTGTTTTTGATAAACAGTCGCTTCTCCCTATTCTCTGCGACCCCACAACGCACACACCCAGAAAAAAGGGGGGACGTCACAGGGTCCTCCTTATCCCGAAGTTACGGAGGAATTTTGCCGAGTTCCTTAACCATGATTCACTCGAACGCCTCGGTATACTCTACCTGACCACCTGAGTCGGTTTAGGGTACGGGCGCGTCATGCCCTGGCGTCGAGGCTTTTCTTGACAGCTTAGGATCACCACCAGACACCCCAAAAGGGCACCCCCATCAGTCCTCACCCT
>NZ_JBHNPV010000068.1:0-48257 GCF_059082735.1 Actinotignum sp. usb-actsch-rep-73
GTCGCTTCGATCCGAGCGACACCACACCGCGAAAAATCCCTAAATTTCAACGAATACAGGCCAGCACCAGCATCAAAACACTAAAATGTGACCTGCGTTTGTTTCGCAACACACAAGAATTCGGACAAAAAGCGACGCAGGTCTCGCCAGATTATCCGGTAATCTGCGCACGTCAGAGCAGGTTTATAGACGAAAACAATCCGGGTGGGCGCAGCCTTTATGTCTGCGCCCACCCGGACCTCGTCAATTATTCAGCGAACGCGCCGCGCACTACGTGACACGCACACCCACGTTGCAGCGCCTTGCTGTAGGCACCCGACAGCGTGCAGGCCCTCAAGCATCTATGTCCTCTTGGACGGGAATATTCAGCGTCGGCAGATCACGAACCGCGGTGCGGACCGCGCGCGAAACCGCTGGAGCAACACGTCCATCGAAAACGCCGGGGATGATGTAGCTGGGTGACAGCTCTTCTTCCTCGATGACGTCAGCGATAGCAACTGCTGCGACGCGCAAAACCTCGGTGGTAATTTCCTTGACCTTTGCATCCAGCAGGCCTCGGAATAAACCTGGGAATGCCAGCACGTTGTTGATCTGGTTCGGGTAATCGGAGCGGCCCGTCGCAACAACCGCCGCGTACTCCCCCGCACCAATCGGGTCAACTTCGGGCGTCGGGTTGGCTAGGGCGAACACGATTGCCCCGTCAGCCATCGTGGCAATATCGCCGGGATCCAAAATGTCGCCGTGCGAGACACCGATGAAGACATCGGCATCCTTCAGACCTTCCTTCAGATTTCCGTGAACGAGGCGCGGATTCGTTGCCTCGGCAAGAGCCTTGCGCGAGGGGTGCATGCCCTCAGTATCGTCGGCGGCAAGCGCACCCGAGCGACCGTAACCGACGATGTCTTTAGCCCCCTGCGCCAGAAGTAGACGAATAATCGCATTGCCTGCAGCACCCACGCCGGACACCACGATGCGAACGTCTTCAATCTTCTTATTGACAATCTTCAGCGCGTTGATCAGTGCGGAAAGCACGACGATAGCGGTGCCATGCTGGTCATCGTGGAAGACCGGGATATCGAGTTCTGCACGCAGGCGTTCTTCGATTTCAAAGCAACGAGGCGCGGAGATGTCTTCAAGGTTGATACCACCGTATGCGGGGGCAATCGCCTTA
The DNA here is from genome assembly GCF_059082735.1 of Actinotignum sp. usb-actsch-rep-73. Taxonomy (NCBI): domain Bacteria; kingdom Bacillati; phylum Actinomycetota; class Actinomycetes; order Actinomycetales; family Actinomycetaceae; genus Actinotignum; species Actinotignum sp. usb-actsch-rep-73. The sequence goes on from NZ_JBHNPV010000068.1 coordinate 1,172, forward strand.
ACAATCGAAATGATTTCTTCAGTGTCCTTCGTGTCAAGAACGACCGGCCATGCGTCCACACCGCCGAATTCCTTAAACAGAGCCGCCTTACCTTCCATGACAGGAAGAGCCGCTTCCGGGCCAATATCTCCTAAGCCGAGGACCGCAGTGCCATCAGAAACGACAGCAACCGTATTCGCCTTGATCGTCAGAAGGTGAGCCTTCTGAGGAACGTCATGGATTGCGGTGCAGACGCGGGCCACGCCGGGCGTGTACGCACGAGACAGGTCGTCGCGATTACGGAGCGGAACCTTCGAGTTGATTTCGATCTTGCCACCGACGTGAGCAAGGAAAGTCTGGTCTGCAGTAGACGACAGTGTGACACCTACCAGCCCCTTCAGCAGATTGCGAACCTCGCGACGGTGCTCCGAATCGCGCAGGTCGCAGGTGAGGTCGAGAAGCATTCGGCCTCGGTTGGAATCGGCGACGTCGAGGCCTCTCACCTGAGCACCGGTTTTTGATACCGCTTCGACAAGCGATCCAATAGATAGTTTCGCTTCGTCGATTTCAACGCGGTATGAGGCGGTGTATGACGGAGAAGTTCGCATGGTGCTCTCTCTTTTCGATCGGCGCTGGCCGTAGATCAATCGTTGTTCCCATAGTACGTACGTGCCGACAGAACGGATAGTGCGCATCACCAGGTGGACAATTGTCAACAATTAGCTACGTAACGCCAGCGTGATTTCCTACCTTCGCGATCGTCCCGTTTTAGTTGGGCGCTAAGGAGTTCCCACTGTTCCGCACGCACAACTCTCGATTCACGAGGCCGGGCACACCAACGAATCGATGACACCGACACGTGCCCGTTCATCGTTGCTCTTGGCAGAGATAGCAGGCGAGAAGGTGACAGAGGCATAAACGAACAGGCTCTAGAAGCTGAATTGCGTTCGCGAAAGCTCGTGGAGCGGAGACTGTTTCTTCCCGTAGACATCAAGGGTCACAGCAGCAAGAAGAACGATGCCCTTCACTACCTGAGCACGATCAGAGCCGAGTCCAACAAGCAACAGCCCGTTCGAAAGAACCGCCATCAGCGTGGCACCAAGGACAGCACCGAAAACCGACCCGCGACCACCGGCAACTGCCGCTCCGCCGATGAACACGGCAGCGATAGCTTCAAGCTCCCATAAGAGACCATCTTGAGGCCCCACAGCCGTCGCCCGGCCTGCGAACATCATGCCCGCGAGCGCCGACAGCATCCCCATATTCACCATGACAAGGCATTGAATCTTCGTCACGCGCACACCGGAAAGGGATGCCGCCTGAATGTTTCCGCCGACAGCTTGAAGATGGCGACCAAATTGGGTCCTCGTCAACATGAAGTGGTAGATGAAAATCAGAACAAGAACCACCACACCCGGAACGGGGAAAGATGTTCCTTCACGTCCCGTACCAAACAGCCAGGTGAAGACCCCCACCAGCACGACGACAATCGCGGACTTCACCCAGGGTCGATAATCAACTCCCCGCAGTCCTAGCCGAGCGCGCCGGCGAAAATAGGTACGAACAATCGAGGTAACCGCTACCACGGCAGTAATGACACCCACGATCACCGTTGCCGTATCGATGCCGAATATGCTCCCCCAAGAAGGCAGATAACCCGAACCTAGCGTTTGAAATCTGTGAGGAAGTGGCACCGACAATGCCTGAGATTCCCACTGGACTCCACCGCGCAGAATGATCATTCCACCAACGGTGACAATAAAAGCAGGCAAACCGACCTTCGCAACAAACAGGCCTTGAATCAAGCCAATAAAAGTTCCGATCAGCATGCCAAGAAGAAGGCCAACCCACCAGGGCAAGCCAAGATTGGCAATGATGATCGCCATGGACATTGATGAGAACGCCGCGACGGAGCCAACTGACAAATCCAGCTGACCGGTCGTCACCACCAGGACCATGCCGATAGCGAGGACAAAGATATGAGCGTTACCGGTGACGATATTCTGCAAGTTCGCAGACGCCAGCATGTGCGATCCCGTGATGAACTGGAAGAAGATCATCAGGGCAAGAACGAGGATTCCCATGATTCCCGCTTGACCTAAGCGTGAAGCGTCAAAGGGTAGTCGGCTCACTTCGCTCTCCTCGTTGAGTGGAATATGAACGCACAAAGGCTCGTGTTGTTTTCCTATAGTGCACCATCTTGACAGTTCAACGCACATTTTTGAACCGATTCGCCCAGCGGGCATCCACGCATCAGCCCACTTCACTGACTATCCTAGAAACGTGCCACGTTTGAACGCCCGATCCGGATCTCAATCCTCGCTCCGCGAGGCAAATTCCGCGCGCGTTCTTGACGCGATCCGAAAGTACGGGCGTATCACCCAGGTCGAGCTATCGGCAGCAACAGGTCTTGCTCCCGCAACCATTTCGAACATCATTAAACAGCTCTCGGCACAAGGAAGCGTTGAACTCACGTCAACGATTCGTTCGGGCAGGCGCGCTCAACTGGTTTCGCTCACACAATCGTCAACTCTTACCGCGGGTATCTCAATCGGACGCAGAGCACTGGATATTTACATCTCCGACGAGTCCCGCACCAGCGAATTCACGAAAGTTCTGCCACTACCGGTCGACCATAAGGCTGATACGACGCTCGACCGAGCAACGCTTCTGGTTCTTGACCTTCTTGAACAGGCAGGGCAATCGCTGGATGATCTTGCTGGTATCGGTGTTGCTTTACCTGCCCCTATTAACCCGAAAACGGGCACTCTGACCCGAAAGGGAATCATGCGAGGCTGGGAAGACATCAACATTGCTGAGGTCTTCCAACGCAGACTTGGACGCGACACGATCGTGATGAACGACGCGAACGCTGCTGTTGCCGCTGAAAACCGATTTGGTTCGCTACGCGGGTTCTCATCGTGCGCCTATATCCGAGCCTCGTATCAAACCGGCGCGGGAATTTTGGTCGACGGAAAAGCCTATTCCGGTGCCACCGGTATTGCCGGGGAAATCGGGCACGTTATCGTTGATCCTCACGGTCCTATCTGCACGTGCGGTGCTCGTGGCTGTCTGAACACGGTTGTTGGGGCGGACTACCTTGTTGACCTTCTTCGCCTGTCACGAGGTCCCATGACACTGCGTGACCTACTGTCACACGCGAATGAAGGTGACCCCGGATGCCAGCAGGTTCTTTCTGACGCAGGAAGCGCAATCGGACGAGTCATCTCTGACCTTGTCACGGTATTCGATCTCGAAGCCGTCGCTGTCGGTGGTGAGCTGATGAATGCGGGAGACACATTCTTGTCCCCTATTCAAAACGCTCTCTTCGAACGCCCCTACCTGCGCGACGAAGGAATCACGGCCTATCCGTCGAAGCTCGGCGCTGATGCCGAAGCCATCGGCGCGATGATCCTTGCACAAGACGCTTTTGTTCCCAGCTATTCAACTCACCGCCAGGAGGACCAATGACGATCCAAGGCGCTCCCCTTCTTGAAGTACGGGGACTTACAAAAACGTTCGGCGGTGTTGAAGCACTCGTTAACGTTGATTTCATCGTGAACCGTCACGAAGTCGTTGCCCTTGTCGGCGACAATGCGGCAGGGAAGTCAACGCTCGCCCGCATGCTCTCAGGAGTTTTTCCTCCGGATGAGGGAACGATCGCGCTCGACGGGGAAGAAATCAGCATCGATTCCCCGCAGCACGCATTGAAACTCGGTATTGCCACCGTCTTCCAAGAAACTGCGCTCTGCGACAACTTGGACGTTGTATCGAATATTTTCCTTGGGCGTGAAGTGTTCTCGCACCGCGCCCTTGATGACGAGGGCATGGAACTCAAAGCACGCCAATATCTTGATCAGTTGGGTTCGCATATCCCCGACGTGCGAGTCCCCCTTTTCCAGCTCGCCGCCGGACAGCGTCAATGCGTTGCAATCGCGCGCACCCTGGTGACTCACCCGCGTCTGGTGATCCTCGACGAGCCCACGGCCTCTATGTCCGTGGCACAAACTGCGGAAGTACTCATCCTGATTGAGCACCTGCGCGATATGGGAATGGGGGTCATCTACATTTCCCATAATCTGACCGACGTTCAAGCTAGTGCCGACAGGGTCGAAGTTCTCCGTCACGGACACAACAACGGTTCCTTCAACTCGCGTGATACCTCAACCGACGAACTCATAGCCGCTATCACTGGCGCTTCACATATCGCGCTGTAAACGCTCCCGGCCTCGTCACTTCTTTTCGGCGACCAACTGGCCGTTATACCCCTGTCACGGCGCGCAACGTGTTTGCGCGAACGACGCTTGAGCGACTTGGCATACACGAGTTTCGCCCCCGCCGAAAAACCGACGAGGGCGAAACCAAAGGTGAGAAAACTAGGCGATACCTAGCGGGTCAATCACTTGGCAGCGTTGACGAGCTCCATGCGGTGCGAGTCATCCTTGTAGACGTCTGCAGCGTTGTCCTTGGTGACAATCTTCGGGGTCAGCAGGAAGGACTTGACCGGGTTGCCTTCCATCGACTCGTACTGGGAATCGTCGAGGGTTGCGCCGTCGACCTTCGGGGCTGCCTCGCCCTTGGCGAGCTGGATAGCAAGATCAACAGTTGCCTTCACCAGCGGACGAGTGTCCTTGAAGATGGTGGAGTACTGCTTGCCCTGGGTGACCCAGGTGACCGACTCGTCTTCGGAGTCCTGACCAGTCACAACCGGAACCGGCTTGCCGGCCTGCTCAACAGCGGTGATGATTGCGCGGCCAAGGGTGTCGTTCGGGGAAAGAACGCCATCCGGAACCGCGTCGCCCTGGTAGGTCGAGGTCAGCAGTGCTGCCATGCGGTCCTGAGCATTCTTCGGCAACCAGCCCTGGGTGGCGACCTGCGTGAATTCGGTCTGCCCGGACTTCACAACCAGCGTGCCATCATCAATCTTCGGTTGGAGGACGTCCATTGCGCCACCGAAGAACTTCAAGGAGTTCGAGTCATCCGGGGAGCCACCGAAGAGCTCGATATCCCACGGGCTCTCGCCAGCGTTGGCTTCGAGACCTTCAAGCAATGCCTTGCCCTGAAGCTGACCAACACCGAAGTTGTCGTAGGCGATGTAGTAGTCAAGGTCGGTCGTGTTCGTCAGCAGACGATCGTATGCGATGACCTTGATGCCGGCATCCTTGGCTGCCTTCAGCTGGGTACCCAGCTGCGAACCGTCGATTGCGCCGATCACCAGAACCTGCACGCCATTTTCGATCATGGCTGCAACCTGGTTCTGCTGCTCAGCAACGCCACCGTTTGCGAACTGAATGGTGCATTCAATGCCCTGCTCTTCGCAGCTGGCCTTGAACATGTCTTCAGCCTCAACCCAGTTCTGCGAGGTCTTCTGTGGCATTGCGATGCCGACCGACATCTTGTCAGCCGAGGCCGCTGCGCCGGACTGATCGCCCGATGAGCTACCCGTATCACGGGCACCACAAGCTGCCATAGAGAATGCCATCGCTGCCGCTGCGCTGATGGCAACCGCACTCTTCAGAGTCTTCATTGTCTCTTCTTTCGTGTGTTTGTTTGGTGATTCTTGATGATTCATTCGATGTTCCCCAGCTGGCTTGCTTGGGAATATCTACGCTTTGTGGATGACTCAACGTTTGTTGAGCCCGTTGTTGACATGGCGATACGGTTTCTCCTTACCGCCCGATCATCACTTGGAGGGAGTTTTTGTTTCGCTTTGCCGAACTGCCTTTTGATTACTCAAGGCATTTTGGAAGGTGCCAATGATGGAACGCTTGCCCTGGCGCTTCGAGTAGACGTCAACGGCGACTGCGATCAAGAGGACGAGGCCCTTAATGATCTGCGTCCAGTCGGAGCCCACGCCCATCAGCTGAAGGCCATTGTTCAGGAAGGCCATGACAAGTGCGCCAACCATGGTGCCCATGATCGTGCCAACACCACCGGAAACGGCGGCACCGCCGATGAACACGGCGGCAATGGCGTCGAGTTCCCATGCATTACCGTCAGCAGGACCCGAGGCCGTCGAACGGCCGATGAACAGCATTCCCGCAACTGCGGCGAGGAATGCGGAGTTGCAGATGACGAAGAAGTTCGTTTTGATGACCTTCACACCGGTCAGTTCTGCAGCAGCCTTGTTGCCACCGATGGCGTAAATCGAGCGACCGAGGACCGTGCGGTCAGCGATGAACGAGTAGATCAGAGCCAGGATGACGACGATAACACCGGGGATTGGGAACGAGGTGCCGGGGCGACCCGTTGCAAAGATCCAGGCGACGATCAGGATTGCGCCACCGAGGACAACCATGCGAACAATCGGAACCCACATCGGGGCCGGCTCAGCTTCGAACTGCTGACGAGCCTTCACGCCGGAGATTTCCTTCCAGACGATCGCTAGGACTGCGATGACAGCCAGGATCATGGTCGGCAGGTTGAAGGGAATAACATCCGGAGCGATATCGGGCAGGTAGCCAGCGCCGAGGGTCTGGAACAGTTCGGGAACCGGGACCGTCAAAGACTTGCCGATCAGCTGGTTGGTACCGCGGAAGAGGAGCATGCCACCCAGGGTCACGATGAAGGCGGGGATTCCCCACTTTGCAACCCAGAAGCCTTGCCAGATGCCGATGAGCAGACCGACGCCGATACCCAAAACGATGGCCAAGACGGGGCTGAGGGCCCAATCACGCATAGCAACGGCAACGACGATGCCGACGGTTGCTGCGACAGAACCGACTGACAGGTCAATGTGGCCGGCAATGATGACCAGAACCATGCCGATGGCGAGAACGAGGACGTAGGTATTACCCATGACCAGGTTCATCAAGTTCTGTGCTTGGAAGACCTTGCCGTCCGTCTTGAACTGGAAGAACAGGGCAATCGCTGCCAGAGCAGCGATCATTCCGATTTGTCGGAAGTCTCCTCCGAATAGTGCTGTGAGATTCTTCTTCATTGAAGTGCCTTTAGCTTTCAGTTTTCGTTGCTGCCAGTGGGAGTGGATGAGGTGGACGTCATCAGGTGCATCAGGCTTTCCTGATCTGCCTGCTCGGTGGGCACGCACCCCGTCACTTCGCCTTCGAAAATGGTGTAGATGCGGTCTGTGATGCCCAGAAGCTCAGGGAGTTCGGACGAGATCACCAGAACAGCCTTTCCTTGAGCGGCAAGCTCCTGGATGAACGTGTAGATCTCGTACTTCGCACCGACGTCAATGCCGCGGGTTGGCTCATCCAAGATGAGAACCTCGGGGTCAGTGAACATCCACTTTGCAAGGACGACTTTCTGCTGGTTACCTCCGGAAAGCGTTCCCACGCCCGTCATCACTGAGGGCGCTTTAATACGCAGGTTCTGGCGGGATTCTTCAGCGAATTTCTTGCCCTCTTCGATGTTCAACGCGCCGTGGTGGCGGATCTTCGAAAGCTTGGCTGAAACAACCGACTGGTGGATCAGTTCCAGAAGGTTGAGACCCAGCATCTTGCGGTCTTCAGAAAGGTAAGCAATGCCAGCGTCGATAGCTTCAGGGACGGAGTTCGCTTTCACCTTCTTGCCGTCGATAAAGACTTCGCCACCCTCGTGGATACCGTAGGAATGACCGAAGACGGAACGAGCCAGCTCTGTACGACCGGCACCCATCAGACCCGCAAGGCCGACCACTTCACCGGCACGGACGTTGATGGACGAGCCCTTGCAGACGAAACGCTCGGAGTTCAGCGGATGGCGTACCCACCAGTCCTTGACCTCGAACTTCACTTCGCCCGGATGCGACTTCTTGTCCGGGTAGCGGTTTTCAAGGGAACGACCGACCATCAGGCGAATGATCTCATCCTGGTCGATCTTTTCCTTGTCGGCGTCCATCCAGCCGACCGTCTTGCCGTCACGAATAACCGTGATGGCATCAGAGACGGCAGCAACTTCGTCGAGCTTGTGCGAGATCATGATCATCGCGACGCCGCGTTCGCGCTGCTTGCGCATCAGGTCGAGAAGGTGGGCTGATTCTTCCTCGTTGAGTGCCGAAGTGGGCTCGTCGAGGATCAGGAGCTTGACGTCCTTTGCAAGTGCCTTGGCAATTTCAACAAGCTGCTGTTTACCGACACCCATGTCTTTAATCAGAGTGTCTGGGTTTTCATCCAATCCAACTTCGGCCATGTACGTAAGGGCGCGTTGCTTGGTTTCGTTCCAATCGATGACGCCGTGTTTCTTGACCTCGTTGCCCATGAACATGTTCTCAGCGACGCTGAGCTGCGGGATAAGAGCAAGTTCCTGGTGAATGATGACGATGCCGGCTTTTTCAGAGTCGCGAATGTTCGAGAATCGAACTTCGTTGCCTTCGTAGAAAATGTCGCCCATGTAAGTGCCGTGCGGGTGCACGCCCGACAGCACTTTCATCAGGGTCGACTTGCCAGCACCATTCTCGCCACAGATCGCGTGGATCTCAGCGTTGCGTACCTGGAGGTTGACGTCATCAAGTGCGACGACACCCGGGAAGACCTTCGTGATGTTGCGCATCTCCAGGACGATGCGCTCACGACGTGTGTTGGTCATTGGTTCTCCGCTGAACTGTTGACAGATAGTTGTGTGATGGAAAGTCACCACCGTTGGCGCTTTTCCATGACTCATAGTGTGCACTGTGCGGAGGGCGAAAAAGCCTTATCTACACGAACTGTAACTAAACCGTTATATTGAATTCACGACATAAACTCAATGACTGCACGATATCTATCTCCCGCAGAAATCCAGGGTTTTCACCAAATTACAGCCATGTCATTCGTGCGCCATACGCTCAGTTTTCGCCATCAACGAGGCCACTCACGGGCCTGAGGGAATAGAAAGCTGGGCGGTGGATTATCATCCACCGCCCAGCGACACTTCAATCAAGCGCGACGCTTCAGGCTCCCACCATCTCCATGATGAGTTCACGCACGCGAGCTGCGTCCGCCTGACCACGTGTCGCCTTCATGACAGCCCCCACAAGTGCGCCAGCAGCTGCGACCTTGCCACCCTTGATCTTCTCGACCACATCAGGATTGGCATCCAGCGCATCCTGAACAGCCTTCGAAAGCGCACCGTCGTCAGAAACAACCTCAAGACCGCGAGCCTCGACAACCTCGGTCGGCGAGCCTTCACCAGCCAAAACGCCTTCCAGCACCTGACGAGCAAGCTTGTCATTGATGCGACCAGAATCGATCAAGCCCTGCAACTCAGCAATCTGAGCGGGCGTGACAGGCATATCTTCGAGCGACAGTTCGCGTTCCTTCGCGCGACGGCTGAGTTCGCCCATCCACCACTTACGAGCGGACGCAGGATCGACACCAGCCTCAACGGTGGCCTCGATAATCTCCAACGCACCAGCGTTGATGACATCGCGCATCTCCATATCGGCATAGCCCCACTCTTCGCGCAGGCGACGACGCTTCGCAACAGGAAGCTCAGGAAGCGAGGCACGCAGTTCCTCAACCCACTGGCGCGAAGGAGCAACAGGAACCAGGTCCGGCTCGGGGAAGTAACGGTAGTCTTCAGCATCCGACTTATCGCGGCCCTGCGAGGTGGAACCGTCTTCCTCGTGGAAGTGACGGGTTTCCTGGTTCACCGACCCACCGGCAGAAAGGATCGCACCCTGACGCTGCATCTCGTAGCGAACAGCGCTAGCGATACCGCGGAACGAGTTCACATTCTTCGTTTCCGTACGAACACCCAGAGGAGATTCCGGAGTATCGCGAAGAGAAACGTTGATATCTGCTCGAACATTACCGCGCTCCATACGAGCCTCGGACACACCGAGTGCACGGAAAATATCACGCAGAGTCTGAACGTAGGCAGCAGCCACCTCAGGAGCACGCTCCCCCGCACCTTCAATCGGGCGGGTCACGATCTCCACCAGCGGAACGCCCGCACGGTTGTAGTCAACCAGCGAGTGATCGGCTCCGTGAATACGACCCTCAGCACCACCGACGTGCGTGTTCTTACCTGCGTCTTCTTCCATGTGTGCGCGCTCAATCTGAACGCGGAACAGACTACCGTCTTCAAGCTCGACATCCACGTAACCATCGTGAGCAATCGGCTCATCAAACTGCGACGTCTGGAATGCCTTCGTCAAGTCCGGGTAAAAGTAGTTCTTACGCGCAAAACGGCAGTACTCTGCGATTTCACAGTTCAGCGCAAGACCGATCTTGATCGCGTATTCAACTGCAGTGTGGTTCACAACCGGAAGACAACCGGGAAGACCCAGCGAAACCGGCGTAACGTAGGTGTTCGGGTCTCCACCAAAGGCATTCGGCGCCGCATCGAACATCTTCGTCTTCGTACCGAGCTCAACGTGAACCTCGATGCCAAGAACCGGATCAAAGTTCGCGGTCACATCCGCGTAATCCATGAGTTCACTCATCAGTTTTCCTCCCAAGAGCTCGCCGGGCAAGCGCCCGCCACATCATCACTGAGCGCTTCAACCAAAGCAGCGGCTTGGTACATCTTCAGATCGTGGTGCGCAGGGGCAATAATCTGGAAGCCGATCGGCAGGCCTTCGGACGAAAGCGCATTCGGAACACTCATCGCGGGGACACCGGCGAGGTTCGCCGGGATCGTCGCAATGTCATTGAGGTACATCGCCATCGGGTCGTCAATCTTGTCGCCGAACTTGAACGCCGTCGTCGGAGCGGTCGGCGAAACAAGAACGTCGACCTCTTCGAAAACACGCGCAAAGTCGCGCTGGATCAGGGTACGAACCTTCTGAGCGCTGCCGTAGTAGGCGTCGTAGTAGCCGGCCGACAGGACGTGCGTGCCGAGGATGATACGACGCTTGACCTCGTCGCCGAAGCCAGCTTCACGGGTTGCAGCCATCACGCGCTCAGCAGTCACGGGCCCCTCGGAGGGCTCAACGCGAATGCCGTAACGCATACCATCGAAGCGAGCAAGGTTCGAAGAAACCTCAGCCGGCATGATCAGGTAGTAGGCCGCGAGCGCATAGTCGAAGCTCGGGCACGACACCTCTTTCACCTCTGCGCCAGATTCTTCAAGCTTCTTCACGGTCGCGTTGAAGGCTTTAAGAACGTCGGCTTCGTAGCCTTCGCCCGACAGTTCCTTCACCACGCCTACCTTCAGGCCAGCCATGGACTTGGTGCCTGCGACAGTTTCAACGCCGTCGACGAGGTTCCCAACAGGCTCGTTGAGAGACGTGGAATCGAGCGGATCATAGCCACCCACAAGCTCGGTCAGAACTGCAGCGTCAGCGACGGTGCGGGTAACCGGACCAATCTGATCAAGCGACGAGGCCATGGCAATCAGGCCGTAACGCGAAACAGCACCATAGGTCGGCTTCGCACCAACCGTGCCCGTCACTGCACCCGGCTGGCGGATCGAACCACCGGTGTCAGAGCCCAGCGCCAGCGGAACCATGTAAGCAGCAACCGCAGCAGCGGAACCGCCACCAGAACCACCGGGAATACGCTCGATATCCCACGGGTTCAGGGTCGGACCGAACGCGGAGTGCTCGGTCGACGAGCCCATTGCGAACTCATCCATATTCGTCTTACCAACGACCGGCAGACCAGCTTCGTGGATCTTCTTCACGATCGTTGCGTCATACGGAGGACACCAATCGCCCAGAATCTTCGACGCACACGTCGTCGGGATTCCACGGGTCACCATGTTGTCCTTCAAAGCAATCGGAATACCCGCAAGGCGGTGCAGTTCCTCGCCGGCCTGGCGCTTCGCATCAACCTCGGCCGCGGTCTTCAGAGCGCCCTCGCGGTCGATGAAAAGGAAAGCATTGATCTTAGGATTCAGTGCCTCAATACGGTCCAAGCACGCAGTTGTCAGTTCAACCGACGTGATCTGACCTGCGGCCAGCATGTCAGCCAGCTCAAGCGCGGACTTCTTCAGCAGTTCGTTCATCATTCCTCCCCCAGGATCTGCGGAACAAGGAACATCCCATCTTCGCTTGCAGGCGCCTGCGAAAGAACTTCATCACGGTCAAGAGTTTCCGTGACCACATCTTCACGCCAGACATTCGTCAGCGGAATCGGGTGAGAGGTTGCGGGAACATCCGGGGTCGCAACCTCGGACACCTTGGCAACTGAAGTAGCGATAACGTCGAGTTCCCCAGCAATACGTTCAATTTCGCCTGGAGTCAATGCGATTCGGGCCAGCTCCGCGACGCGGGCGACCTCGTCAGTACTGATTCGTGACATAGTCGCAATCTTAGCGCCTAGCACTAATAAGCGGGATTCGCGCCCACGCCGTAATCCACACGAGGCCGTAGAATCAGCTTCATGAGATTCCCGCGTAAAAGACTCATCAGCGCCGAAACCTTAGGACTGATGAAGAAGACGGCGATCGGCATCACCATCGCACAGGCAACCGCCATCGTCACCGTCCACGCCATCGACCATATGCGTAAGCAACGTGTCCCCGGTGGCCGACACGGATTCCCGACCCTCGAACCAGCTGACATACAAATCCCACGTGGCATGGTGCGAACCTATACGGAGGGGCATTCCCTATACGCGGATATGCTCCACGCAATCCAGAACGCGACAGACCATATTTACTTTGAATCATTCATTTGGCGCGCAGACGAATGGGGCCAGCGTTTTAAAGACGCGCTCATCGCAGCAGCCCGACGTGGAGTCAACGTCTACTGCGTGTACGACGGTTTTGGAGTTCTCAATCAAGATCCACGCTTCTATTTCTTCCCCGATATTCCACACCTATGGGTTCGTCGCTTCCCCGCGATTCGTTCTGGTCTCTTGACTTTGAATCTGCGGAACACGGGCCAGGACCATCGCAAGATCCTCGTTGTTGATTCCACCGTTGGATTCGTCGGTGGCTACAACATTGGCAACCCCTTCGCCAACGAATGGCGCGATACCCACGTTCGCGTGACTGGCGATGCCGTGTGGGAGCTAGAAAACGGGTTCGTCGATTTCTGGAATCACTTCAAACCCCATTGTGCGCCCCAGTTGCCCGACACCGGAGCGAAGAAGTGGCATGCAGAAGTCACCGCCGCATTCAATGCACCCCAGCGAATCCTCTACCCGATTCGTGGAATGTACATCGACGCGATCGAGCGCGCGACCAGCCACATTCTGATTACCACCGCCTACTTCATCCCCGATAAAGAGATTCTTCAAGCCCTGATCGCAGCAGCAAAACGCGGAGTGAAGGTCAAGGTTCTGATCCCCGAATACTCCAACCACATCATGGCTGACTGGGTAGCACGCCCCTACTACGGCTCCCTGCTTCGCGAAGGCATCGAGATCTGGCTCTACCAGCACGCCATGGTTCACTCCAAGACGATGAGCATCGACGGCATGTGGTCAACGATCGGTACTGCCAACATCGACCGCCTCTCCATGCGAGGCAACCACGAAGTCAATATGCAATTCCATTCGCGCGAGCTTGCCCAGCACATGGAAGAAATCTTCGACAACGACCTCACCACCGCTCGTCAATACACGATCGGCGAATGGGAAGGCCGGAATATGCTCACTCGTATCACCGAGTATCTTCTGCATCCCTTTGAATTCATGGTCTAAAACCCATCTGAGCTACCGGCCGGCAACGCTCAGACACGTTTTCATCCGAGATTCAAGGCTTCAAGCCCACCGTTCAGCAGGTCATTAAAGCGTGTCTCATCGATCACGGGCACCCCCAGAGCCTCGGCCTTTGTAGCCTTTGACCCTGCGCCCGGACCTGCGACGACCAACGATGTCTTCTTCGAAACAGAACCGGCTGCCTTACCACCGCGCGCCACGATTGCCTCCTTCGCGCCTTCACGGTCATAACCGGGCATCGTTCCCGAGACAACAATCGTGAGCCCGGCAAGAACCTGCGACACCTGCTGCGGTGGCTGATCAGCCATCTTCACACCAGCGTGACTCCATTGCTCAACGAGTTCCTGATGCCAATCGACACTAAACCAATCAATCAGGGCCCCGCCGATGACCGGTCCGACGCCCTCGATTCCTGATAGTTCATCAAGTGAGGCGTTGCGAACGGCATCCATCGAACCGAAATGATCTGCAATTGCACGGGCAGCCGTCGGACCGACGTGGCGAATCGACAGGGCAACAAGAACTCGCATCAGCGGAGCGGACTTTGCTTTTTCTAGCTCGTCAAGAAGGGCAAGAGTTCCCTTCGAGGCTTCCGTTTCACGAGGTACATACGTTGTGTCCCCGTCCTTGTCCTTTTTGGCAATGAATGCTTTTGTCCAGAAGAAGCGAACCTGCTTGTAGTGTGACACATCGGAGTCATCGTCTTTAACAGCCCTCCATACGAACACGTCACGAAGGTCTTCGGCCTTGAGGTCAAAGATTTGCGCTTCGCCGTGGAGCACCGGAGTCTGCGGGGCTGGCAGAAGAGCTTCCGCGCTGGCCAGTTGATCCGCCGGAGAAAGATCGTCAGCATTATCAAGACGCAGTCGCGTTCCATCTTCTAAGAACACATCGTGGCCCGCTACAAGTGCGGAAGCAACATCTTCTCTGAGGTTTTCAGGTTGGGTCAGAGCCATCGCAACTTCCCCACCCAAACCTTCAATATCCAACGCGGAACGAGCACCCAAGTGGGCAACTCGTTCGGTCAGCTGAGCAGGACAGTGTGCCTTATTCAGACATCGAAGGTCCACATCCCCGTCCTTCTCAGCTAAAAGCGGGCTACCGCACGAAGGGCACGCGGTCGGCATGACGAAAGCGCGTTCTTCCCCTGTTCGCGCAGCCAACACCGGGCCTAAGATTTCCGGAATGATATCCCCCGCTTTACGCAGGACAACGATATCGCCGATCAGAACGCCCTTACGTTGAACTTCCTCGGCGTTGTGGAGCGTTGCTCGCGAAACATTGGAACCGTCAACCAGTACTGTTTCCATGACGCCAAACGGAGTCACCCTGCCGGTGCGCCCAACCTGGACACGGATATCGAGGAGCCTAGTGTGGACCTCTTCGGGCGGGAACTTGTACGCGACCGCCCACCTGGGTGCGCGCGACGTGAACCCCATGCTTTCTTGAAGGGCAACATCGTTCACTTTCATGACGACACCGTCGATGCCGTAGTCCATCTGAGAGCGTTGCTTCCCTAACTCGCCGATACGGGCAACAATCTGATCGAGCCCCGTCAGCAGACGCGTCTGATCTGGAACCGTGAAACCCCATTCTTTGAGCTGAAGGTATCGTTCCCACTGAGTGGTAGGCGCCGAGAAACTATCCCCCTCTTCAACGAATCCGATACCGTGCGCAAGCATGGACAACGATGAAACACGTTGGTCTTGCAACGCGCGTGCGCGTAGCTGAATCTCGTAGTCGGGGCCCTTTGTGACCTCGTCGGATGTTTCTTTCAAACGAAGGGTGCCAGCCGCCGCATTACGCGGATTCACGAACGTGGAAAGCATCGTCAAGGGACGCTGACGCTTCTTCTTTTCAAGTAGCGGAATCTTAAACCCGCCAAGGGCATCCTTGTTCTGCGCGCGAATCTCTCTGTTCTTTCGGGCGATCTGCGCGTTATCCGCATCCAGGGTTGCGTTGGCGACCTCACGGCGACCGTTCTCGGCAATACGCCAGGCATTTTCGGCTTCGATATCAGCATTCAGTTTTTCAAAATCAGCGATCGGGATGTAGACCTCTCCGCGGATTTCAATGCGGTGCGGAATATTTTTCCCCTGCAATGACTGCGGAATAGTCGCGATCTTGTCAGCGTTTGAGCGCACGTCTTCACCGACGAACCCGTCGCCCCTGGTGGCCGCGCTAACGAGTTTGCCGTCTACGTATGTCAGGTTGATGGCAAGACCGTCAATCTTGACCTCGGTTGTCATCTGAACTTCATCGAGCCCAGAATCTGCCCGCATCCGAGCTTCCCATTCGCCGAGTTCTTCGAAAGAAAAGACGTCGTTAATGGACGTCATCTGAGCCAGGTGACGGATCGTGGTTGTTGTCTGGTCGGCGGTGCCGCCAACACTCGCGGCGGGAGAATCCGGGGTGACAAGTTCGGGGTGGTCGCGTTCGAGTTCCTCAAGCTCGCGGAAAATAATGTCGTAGTCAGCATCTGACATTTCGGGTGAGTCAAAGTCGTAGTAGGCGGCATTCGCCCGTTGGATGACCTGGACAAGGCCGTCGTGACGTTTCTTTAGAGACTCTGTTTCACTCATGGATTCATTGTTCCATTAGCCATGGAGGAATGTCTTTGCAGGCATGCCTGTGGATACTTTTCAAGTTATCCACAATTCGTCTCTTTTGCGTTTGTTTCCCTGCTTCTTCCCTCGCCACACTGACACTGAAGGAGGAATGATGAGTGACATCGCGCTACAAGCCATGGCATCTCCCATGCATTTAGCCTGTGTGCGCGGAGTGGACGCTGGTCTCGTTTTCCCTCTTCCGTCTTCCGTGGGACGAGGCCGCGATCATTTCATCGTCGACCAGCAGATATCGCGCGATCACGCGAACATCATTCGGGCAAAGAAAGGGTTTCGCCTTTACGATACGGGCTCAACAAATGGAACCCTATTGACCTTGGGACTACTGCGTCGTCGGGTACAAGGGAAGCCTCGAAAGTTCCGGCAACGGATGGTCCTGCATTTAGGACGCGATACATTCGTCCTGCGTGGCAGGCCTCGAAAATACACATGGCAGGAAAGCCGAAAAGTGTCCATGCGCGCTTTCCTTGCTTTCTTCCCCTTCATCACAATGGCACTATTCTTAGGCGTCCGGCTGGGATCTTTCCGTTACGTTACATACGGACTAGGAGCTTTGGCCGTCGGACTCGTCCTGGTGATGCTGGGAATTCGTCTGCGACGAAAGAAACAGCGCGTTCGACTCGACCCAGCTGGGCTTGCCATCATGCTGGCTTTTCTTCAAGCGCAAGGACAATCTGCACGTGGCGGACACACCGCTAGGCAACGCTCGCATCCTGATCGCTGGCAATGCAGAACGAACAGGACACCTCAAGATACATCTCCAATCAATCAAAGAGTGCGCGTTTCTTTCCCCGGCTCCCTCCGTCGACTCACGCTCCAGCTCGATTCTCCCTGTGCAATCGCGTGTATCGGAGACGACGCACGCGCCACCGCATCGTGGATTGCTGGCAACATCATCGCAGTATCTCGTGGCGGATACGTCATCACAGACTCCTCAGAGGAATACGCGTTTGGCAACGGCGGACCAACAATCCACATCATGCGTGGCCACCAGTGTCCCCACTGCATGACCTCCTTGGATACTGCACCCGCCTCTCTGAGCGATCGGGAACGCGATGACAATCCTTGGCACGTTGCCATTGGCATGGGATTAGAAGATGTTCCGCCCTGGTGCACCCTCAACGTTGAAAAACGAATATCATGTGCTCCACGCTGGTGGGAGCAGTTTGAACCCGTATCCACCGGCTCATCCTTGCCCACCAGCGTCGATTTGTGTTCATTGCTTGCACCCACCACCGGCAATTCCAGCCACGATGGAACACATTTAAGCATCCCCATCGGAGTCAATGATGCCGGCACCCTCACCATTGACCTCGTCAATGATGGACCGCACGCGTTGCTGGCAGGCACAACGGGATCGGGGAAGTCAGAAGCCCTCATCACCTGGATTCAAGCCTTAATCAGCACATACACGCCAGCAGAAATACGCATGATCCTGATTGATTACAAGGGAGGAGCAACCTTTCACCGCTTCGAGTCGGCTCCACACGTAGACCGAGTGTTCACTGACCTCGATCCCGCCCAGACGCGAAGGGCTCTCAGAGGATTAACATCGCTACTTCTGCGACGCGAACAAGAGTTCTCGCACCTTGGTTTCCCCGACTACGCAACCTGGGCCCGCGCTCATCGTGACGGTACCGCCACCTGTCCACCGCCCAGAATTATCATCGTCATCGACGAATTCAGAGTCCTCGTCGACGCACACAAAGATGGAAGCGACATCATCAACCGACTTACAGCCCAAGGACGTTCATTGGGCGTGCATTTGATTATCGCTACACAACGTCCCGGCGGAGCCGTCAGCTCTGCCATGCGAGCAAACATCGATATCCGCATTGCACTTCGTTGCCTGTCGGATTCAGATTCAATCGACGTGATTGGCGATGCGAGAGCCTCTCACCTCGAACGAATTCCCGGAAGAGCAATATGGGCTGATCGCGGGCTTTTTCAATCCGCATGGAGCCCCAACAGCACGACCGCTGTGCAACGCGCAGATCCACACTGTGCGCCGAAGAGTTGCGACACATCAATACCGCGCACGACGACTCAGAACGAACAGTGGGAACCATTGGCGTGGGCTCCATTCCTTCCTCCGTCCATCACTTGGGAAGAACTCGACCTCCTTTCGAAAGAAGCTCCACACGTTGCAGGAATACCGCTTGGGCTGGGCGATGGTGTCGATTCTGGAGCACATACACCCGTGAGATGGAAAAGCGGGAACATCATCGTCCGTGCCCCAGCACATCACACAACCGAAACTGGCTCACTTGTTCGCCAGATAGCAACTCGGATTTCAACCCACTCATCGTGGGAGATCGACCTGATTGATGCTCAGGCACCCCCCTCGCCCACTACCCGTGGACTAACGATCCGGGAAGGTCAAGATATTGCCACCCTGTTCGAGCAAGCGAAACACCATACTCCTCGAATCATTGCAATCACTGACATCGCGGCCTCTCGCCACGAACTTGAACGAATCTACGGACTTGTTGTTGCCGAAGAGATCTGGACGAACGGAATCGAAGAATGTACCCAACGTGGCGTTGTCTTCATCATGGGAAGCCTCGATACTCACCCTCTTACTCGCTTCGATCGTTCACTGGCTTCGCTCCTCATTGAACGACCCGATACGTCCGAACCTCACTATCGCGCCTCGTCCGCGACCGAGGAGCCGTGCGAACCTGGCCAGTGGTGGGTTGAAGCGGATCATCAGCGAACCCTGGCTCTTTTTCCTTCAACAGACCTCGCGAAGAAAAACCGGGGAGCGGAGGCATCGCTTGTTGCACCGACCAAAGATTGCTACGGAGGTTTCACCCACCCAGATAGTGCTCAGCTATTGATTGGCCCCGGGTGGGAGGACTTCGACGTCTACGTCTGCACACACCTATTCACTGCGCACACCCAGCCTGAACAGGACAAAAGGCTTTCGGATTGGATAATTATGCATAACGAGTCGCAGGTAATTCAGACAATTTTGAGACACAACCTCACTTCACTCGGCATTAACAATCCACACATTGAGACTCTGAGTCCCGCTCAATGGCCTCGCCTGGCTATCCAAGAGCAAACGAACCTTCTCATCATTGATCCGCCACCAGATTTCATACGATCTTTCAAACACTCGACAAATCGGCTCCAAACCTCACTTTTAGCCCGACGGTGGAAGGAAAACACAGGCATTATTCGTGTCGCTGGACACTTCGATCGAGTTGCATTGAGTTGCTCTGGGCACCGACGTGACAACTTGCACACCAAATTTTGATGGGTTGTGCCCTGCACCTCTTGCCCCCGCACATTTATTCACCGACACTTATCAATGGAATTCGGCGCGCCAATGGGCGCAGTCGAAAATGCGTGAACGAATCCAAGGAGCTGTGAAATGGACTGGCGGAGTAAGGCTGCCTGCTTGAGTGTTGACCCCGAACTGTTTTTCCCGATCGGAAATACAGGTCCGGCAATTGCTCAGGCCGCGGAAGCCAAAGCCGTGTGCCACAGCTGCTCAGTCGAAGCGACCTGTCTGCAGTGGGCAATCGAAAACAACCAGGATTCTGGTGTGTGGGGTGGCTTGAGCGAAGAGGAACGTCGTTCGCTCAAGCGTCGTGCAGCACGTGCACGACGCGCATCCTGATTTAAACGTTCAGCGTGTGGGGGTCGCTCTCGAGAGCCGACCCCCACACGCTTTTAACGCCCCTTACCTACTAGGCACACATCCGTTCGGAATCAGACCTCATCCAAGTGGATCTTCAAGGTGACAACCGTTCCACCTTCGGGGCGCAACGACCAGTCAATCGAACCATTCAGGTCACCACGCACCATCTGCTTGACAATTTGAGTTCCCAGACCACTCATCGGGGTTCCCGGTTCAAAACCGACGCCGTCATCAGCGACCTTGACCGTCATCGTTTCACCCTCGCGTTGAACGGACACGACAATCGTTCCATCACGTTCTGCCAGACCGTGTTCAACAGAGTTTGTGACCAGTTCGTTCAAAACGGTTGCTAGAGCTTGAGCTTGATCAGCGGCAATAACCCCGAAGGAACCGTCGGTAATAACTTCCACGCTTCGATCAGTAACAGCGACCGCACCCGCAAGACGCAGAACCGAGCGCGCGACCTCGTCAAAGTCAACAGTTTCATCGACGTTCTGAGATAGGGCCGCGTGGACCGTTGCGATTGCCTGAACTCGACGTTCTGCCTCCGCGAGCGCATCCTTGACATCTTGGCGTTCCGAGCGACGCGATTGCAGTCGAAGCAGAGCCGAAACGGTCTGCAGATTGTTCTTCACGCGGTGGTGGATCTCGCGGATCGTCGCATCTTTCGTCATGAGTTCCTGTTCACGACGTCGAACTTCAGAAATGTCGCGCGTCAGAATGACGGCTCCAAGACGCGTACGGCCTTCCGTGAGGGGGAGAGCGCGCATCGTAATGGTGGAAGCATGGCTTGAGATTTCGGTTCGCCACGAGGCACGTCCCATGACGACAACCGCCATGGATTCTTCGATCATGGATTCGTCGGCGATCACGTTGGTGATCTCTTGGGCGAGGATCTTGCCTCGCACTGCGTTGCGGATACCGAGGCGTCGCAAACACGAGGTGGCGTTCGGCGTTGTTTCGAGGACCTTGCCGTCGGGGTCGATCAGGATGACACCATCGAGGACACGCGGGACGCCACGAGCAGTCACCGCGGGGGTCGTGTCATAGGGATATTCACCGCGCGAGATCATCTGGCAGAGGTTGTCTGAGACCTGGGCTGCCCACGAGTCAAAGCCTAGGGAGAATCGCGGTGAAGAAAGGTTGGATTCGCGGGTGACAACTGCGATGACGCGCCCATCGTGAAGGACGGGGATGCAGGTTTCCATCATCGAGTAGGTGCCTGCCCAGCGTGCAGCCGGGGATTTAACGACTTGTCCGGTTGCGATCGCGCGACGGAATTCGATTTCGCGCGCTACGGGTAGGTGGAGGCCGATGATGTCATCGATGTGAACGGTTGTTGATGTTGCCGGTCGAGAGTGGGCAACTGCGATGAAACGTTCATCGTCGGTGGGAAGCCAGAGAACAAGGTCTGCTGCGCTCAAGTCTGCAAGGACTTGCCAGTCTGCGAGGAGCAGGTGGAGCCACTCAATGTCCTTCTCGGTCAGGGCATCGCTCGAGGCTACCTCTGCCAGTTGTGTCAGGCTTCTCATAGGATTGATAGTAGCCGTTGGAAAACGTGAAGAG
Source organism: Actinotignum sp. usb-actsch-rep-73 (assembly GCF_059082735.1). Classification (NCBI taxonomy): domain Bacteria; kingdom Bacillati; phylum Actinomycetota; class Actinomycetes; order Actinomycetales; family Actinomycetaceae; genus Actinotignum; species Actinotignum sp. usb-actsch-rep-73. The sequence continues at coordinate 22,525 of NZ_JBHNPV010000068.1, forward strand.
ATGAGTGCCCATGGAGTTTTCAAAGTCGTTGACGTATCCGGTGCCCCTTGCCGACTTTCAAGCAATGAGCGTTGACCCCGATTTTGTCCGTGGGCGTTTCGCGCATTTTTGTCAGGATCTTCAGGTTGAACACTTCGCCTCGGGCGTTCGAGCTCACGGCAGTGTTGATCCTGGTGTTCTGCCAGCTCAAGTGCGTCAGATGATTCGCGGAGAGTTGCGCCTTGCGTTGAGTGAAGAGTTTGTTCACGAGGCCGCGCTCACTGCCTCGACGCAGCTCTCATTTGAGGGCGCGCCCGTCACAGTCACTATGACCTCGCATTTTTCTGGGTCGAGCGAAACGCTTCGCCAGGTTGAAGGTGAAGTGAAAGTGGCAATTCCCTTCTTTGGCGCTCGCATTGAAAGTGAAGTGTTGAAGCACGTCGATGAGATTCTCGATGAAGAGCTGAAGCTCGCTTCCGCCTGGCTTCAGCGCGGAAGTAGCGAAGTCTGACCTGCCTCGTCAACTGGGAAGGTAAAAACGCGACGAAAACGGATTTATTCCACTTTTTCTCGTGATATCTTCATCGCCTTCTCAACGCGCACGGATGCGAATAATCGGTGAGAATAATGGCATGAGTGAAACACAAGAGACCCCTGTTTTGTCCCCCGCCCTCTACTTGCAGCGTGAAGGCATCCGCCAGTACTCGGCGACTAATCCTCGTGGCGCCCAAGTTCTGGTTGGTGAGGGCCCCGGCCGTTTCTCTCCCGGTGAACTTCTGAAAATTGCGGTCGCAGGCTGTAACGCAATGTCGTCCGACAAGCGTCTGACCGATCGCCTTGGCGAAGACTTTGAGCAGGTCGTGGCTGTCTCCGCGCAGTACCTCGAAGGCGAAGATCGCTTCACCCACTTTGATGTGGAACTGATCCAGGACCTCTCAAGCGTGGATGAGGAAGAGCGCGAGAAGATGATTCGTCGCGCATCGGGCGCCATCGAGCGTAACTGCACCATCGGTCACACCGTGACCAAGGGTGCCACCTATGAAAAGACCTTCACGAACGAATCCCTTTCAGAGGACTGACATGTCTGTGCGTCACCGGGCAGTCGATGTGTGGCAGCGCGCGCTTGATGTGCCCTATGCGTCGACTGCCCGTAGTGCGCAAAAACTGCGCGATACTCACCCGGGAGCGACCCCCAACGAACTGGTTGAGATTGCCAACCAGCGTTTCAAAGCGCGCGTGAAACGTGAGTCTGGGGCTGCCGGGGCTTTCTCAGCGTGGCCCGGAATTGGCACTGCGCTCAGCCTTGGTGCCTCCGGTCTGCAATTCGGCACGTTCCTGACTGAAGCCGCACACCACTGCATGGTCGTCGCGCACCTGTACGGGATTGACGTGAAGGATCCCGCGAAGCGTAACGCGCTGGTATTGGCTGCAATTACGGGGCAAGAAGGGGCTGAAGCAATCACGGCAACCGTCGGTATTCAGGCAGCATCGTGGTTCGCGTCTTCCTTTGTTGACATTCGTTCTCAGGCAGCGACCCAGTTCAATCAGATGATGGTCAAGTGGGCGAAGCGTAAGCTTGCAAAACACGCTGCACTGTCTTCTGTCGGACGTTTAGTCCCCTTCGGAATCGGCGCGGTCGTCGGATGGAAGGCCGGCGCAGCATTGGCGAATAAGACGATCGAGGGGCTGGAGATTGCGCTGGGAACGCCTCCCGCTGATTTCTCGCACACTCGCATTATTGATGTTTCATTGAATGGCGATGCACAAAAGTCTGATGCTTTCGCTCACCTGGCACTGCCGATGGATGATAAGGCAAGCGTCCTCGACTGACTTCACCATCATTTTTGGCTGATCTACCCATGGTGTCGTCGCCTGTGCGACAGTACGCACGCGATAATAAGGACAAGCAGCTGGCCTGCGCACTTTCCGTTGCACGTTAAAAGACAGACAATAGGAAGCAACAAGATATGGTGATGACCTTTAAGGAGACAACTGACTGTGACTATTGATCGTCAGTATGAGGATCTGCTGGCGCGGATTATGGAAGAGGGAACTCTCAAAGGGGATCGCACCGGTACAGGCACGCGTTCCCTGTTTGGTGGCCAGCTTCGCTACGACCTGTCCAGGGGATTCCCGCTGATCACGACGAAGCGCGTTCATCTGAAGTCGGTTGTCGGCGAGCTTCTCTGGTTCCTTTCCGGCGATTCGAACGTGCACTGGCTTCAGGAAAACGGCATCCGTATTTGGAACGAATGGGCGGATGAGAACGGCGATCTCGGCCCGGTCTACGGAGTGCAGTGGCGCAAATGGGGCACCGCTCAGGGCCAGACGATCGATCAGATTTCTTCGGTTCTTGAAACGTTGAAGACAAACCCTGATTCCAGGCGCATGATCGTGTCCGCATGGAACGTGGGTGAACTAGAGAAGATGGCGCTGGAACCCTGCCACGCATTCTTCCAGCTCTACGTTGCCGACGGTCGCCTGTCCCTGCAGCTCTACCAGCGCAGCGCCGACATGTTCCTCGGTGTTCCGTTTAATATCGCGTCCTATTCGCTTCTCACTCACATGTTTGCTCAGCAGGCAGGCCTTGAGGTGGGCGAATTCATCTGGACCGGCGGCGACTGCCATATCTACTCCAACCACGTGGAACAGGTGACTGAACAGCTGTCGCGCACACCTTACGAGTTCCCGACTTTGAAGCTGAATAAGGCTCCGTCAATGTTCGACTACACCTTCGATGACGTGATCGTTGAAGGCTACGAACACCATCCGACGATTAAGGCTCCGGTGGCAGTATGACAACCGTTGCTTCGATCTGGGCGCAGGACAAGAATGGCGTTCTTGGAACTGGAACGTCGATGATGTGGCACGTGCCCGCAGACTTCGCACATTTCAAGGCTTCCACGTTGGGATGCCCGATCATCATGGGACGTCGTTCCTTCGAGGCACTGGGCACTCCACTGCCGGGACGAACCAACATTGTGATTACGCGTTCACACCTGTACGAGGCCGACGGTATCGACTTGGTGTATTCCATCGAGGCTGCCCTAAAGCACGCGCAGGACAAGGCTGAAGCAGACGAGGCTCCCTACATTTGGATCACCGGTGGAGCACATCTGTATGCCCAGACGATGGATCTGGTAGATGAACTGGTTGTCACCGACCTTGACCTTGATATTGAGGCCTCGAATCCTGATACTCCACTGGTTCATGCGCCGGCAATTGACCCGACCGTGTGGGCCGTTGACCCTCAGCGCTCCGATTCTGAATGGAACGACAAGTCTGGCGACGCCCGCTGGAAGGTTACGACCTACGTTCGACGCTAGAACCAGAAGAAGAGATTGAAAACGTGGTGGTAGCCTCGTCAACTAAAAAACCCAGAGCCTCGTCGGTGCTTGCCCACCCGACACTGCGCGCGCTACTTGCGATCGCCCTGTTTACGTACACGGCGCAGAACATGATCAACGTGTCGATCGCGCCTCTGGCGAGGGCGATGAGTATTCCGGAATGGATCGTCGGCGCCGCGGTATCGCTGGCAGCAGTTGCGGTTGCGATGCTCAGCCAGTTCTGGGGTCGTCGCTCGATCGCGTGGGGACGCAGGCGAGTTCTGCTGACCGCCCTCTTCCTCGCATTCATTGCGGGCACGTTGTTCTCCGGCGTCGTCGCTCTGCGCGCAGCCGGTATCGCCGGCACGGTTTTGACTGCCTCGATCATTCTGCTGGCACGAGGCCCCTTCTTCGGCTCCGCAGTCGCAGCGATTCCGCCGACCGGACAAGCTCTCATTGCTGAGAACACTCCTGACGAAGCGTCGCGTGTGCGTGGTATGTCAGCGTTCTCTGGAGCAATCAACCTATCGATCATGATCGGCTCCCTGATTTCGTCGGCGCTTGGCACGTGGTGGATTTACGCGCCCGTGCACGCCACGCCGTGGTTCATCGCGATCGCGCTGATCATCGCGCTTGTTGCAGTGCCAAAGGATGCGCCTGCCACCAAGGACCCGGACGAGGAGACCCCGGAACCCGTGGTGCTTCCCCCTCGCGTGAAGTGGAATGACTCGCGCATCCTGCCGTGGATTACCGGCATCTTCGGTATTTTCTTTGCCAGTGGCGTCGTTCAGATCACGATGGGCTTCATTGTTCAGGATCGCCTGCATCTTGACCCAGCGCACGCGGTCTCCGTGACGGCATTGATGCTACTGGCGAATGCTGCCGGCGCGATGCTCATGCAGCTCTTGGTCGTCCCACGGCTGTCTCTTCCGCCGGTTATTCTGCTACGCACCGGCATGACCTTGGGCTTTATCGCGCTAGCGACACTGACGTTTGCGTCCCACGGACCGACCATCTCAATCGCAACTTTCGCGCTCGGCGCGTCCAGCGGTCTGGCAAGCCCAGGCTTTAGCGCGGGTGCCTCACTGGCGGTCAGTGACGAGGAACAGGGGGGCGTTGCTGGCATCATCAACGCGACCGGCGCCGTCACCTGGATTTTTGCTCCGGTGAGTGCAACTGCACTCTACGGATGGCACCCGATTGTTCCTTTCGTCCTAGCCCTGGCTCTCGTCGCTCTTTCTGTCAGTTTTGCATGGTTCCACTCGCGTCTTCGGGTAGCACAAACCCATTAGGTTCGCCTAACCTGAAGCGGTACGTTTCTTCAAAGGAGAACAACCCACATGACAACAACGCGCACTGAATCTGACTCAATGGGCACCGTCGAGGTCGCCACCGACCGCTACTGGGGCGCCCAGACCGAGCGTTCCCTGCACAACTTCGACATCGGCCGTAACACTTTCGTGTGGGGCCGTCCCATGATCCATGCTCTGGGTGTCCTGAAGAAGTCTGCTGCACTGGCCAATGCTGAGCTCGGCGAACTCCCCCAGGAGATCGCTGACCTGATCGCCAAGGCCGGCGACGAAGTCATCGAAGGCAAGCTCGACGATCACTTCCCACTGGTTGTTTTCCAGACCGGTTCTGGTACGCAGTCGAACATGAACTCCAACGAGGTCATCTCCAACCGCGCCATCGAACTCGCCGGTGGCGAGATGGGCACCAAGACCCCCGTTCACCCGAATGACCACGTGAACCGTGGTCAGTCCTCGAACGACACCTTCCCCACCGCCATGCACATCGCAGTCGTCTGCGAATTGCAGGCCATGTACCCGCGCGTCATGCAGCTGCGCGATACCCTGGCCAAGAAGGCTGAAGACTTCACAGACATCGTCATGGTCGGTCGCACCCATCTGCAGGACGCCACCCCGATCACCCTTGGTCAGGTCATTTCCGGTTGGGTTGCTCAGATTGATTTCGCCCTCGACGGCATCCGCTACGCAGATTCACGTGCACGCGAGCTCGCCATCGGTGGCACTGCGGTCGGCACCGGCCTGAATGCCCACCCGGCATTCGGCAAGCTCTGCGCCACGAAGATTTCCGAGGAAACCGGCATTGAGTTCAAGCAGGCAGACAACCTGTTCGCAGCCCTTGGCGCACACGACGCACTGGTCCTGGTCTCCGGTGCCCTGCGCGTCCTGGCTGATGCCCTGATGAAGATCGCCAACGATGTCCGCTGGTACGCTTCTGGCCCGCGTAACGGCATCGGTGAACTGATCATTCCCGAGAACGAGCCCGGTTCGTCCATCATGCCCGGCAAGGTCAACCCGACCCAGTGTGAGGCCATGACCATGGTCGCCGTTCAGGTCTTCGGCAATGACGCAACCGTCGGTTTCGCTGGCTCGCAGGGCAACTTCCAGCTGAACGTTTTTAAGCCGGTTATGGCATGGAACGTTCTGGAGTCCATCCGCCTGCTCGGCGATGCGTGCGTTTCCTTCGACACGAACTGCGCATACGGCATCGAACCGAATGACGAGAAGATCCAGCACAACTTGGACATCAACCTCATGCAGGTGACCGCCCTCAACCGCCACATCGGCTACGACAAGGCGTCGAAGATTGCGAAGAATGCTCACCACAAGGGCCTGTCGCTACGCGAGTCTGCCTTGGAGCTCGGCTTTGTCACCGACGCTGAGTTCGATGCCTGGGTTGTTCCGGTTGACATGACGCACCCGAGCGCTGCCGGCGAGTGAGCCTGGCATTGGCGGCCTCTGACCTGCTCGGCCAGACGTCGACACCAGCGACGTTCAGCCAGTGGGTGTAGTTCTCGTTTCTGATTGACGAGGCCGCAACCACGGTCGCGAAGGGGCCGGTGGGATTTGAATCCCACCGGCCCCTTGCCATTCTCTGCGCGGAGGTGAACAGGACTTTCTCCTCTCACAAGGAGGCGATATCGCAGCCATAAGATGAGTTGTGATCGAAGAGGCTCCATGTTGTTCACTCGCCGTTTCGCTTCCGTTTTGAGCGTCGGACTTACTGGTGCACTACTCGCTGGTTGTTCTTCAGCTTTGACCAGCGAATCAGATGGAGCTTCAACGACTTCGCAGTCTTCGGCCAGCGCCTCTCAAGCAACTGAGGTCGGCATGGTGATCGATGTGCGTACTCCCGATGAATACGCTGACGGCCACATCAAGGGTGCGACCAATATCGATTTCAACTCCGACGCTTTCGCCAATGACATTACGAAGCTTGATAAGAACGGCACCTACACTCTGCACTGCCATTCCGGCAACCGTGCGGGTCAGGCACTGAAGCTGATGCAAGAAGCCGGCTTCACGAACGTCATGAATGCTGGTGGCTTTCAAGATGCGTCCAAGAATCTGGGCATCGAGCTGGTCACCGAGTAGTCAAACGCGTCCCCCAACCAATGCGTAAAGGCAATCGCGGGGAGGTTCAGATGGTTCAGTTGGGCATCAGAATCGACAAAGAATGAGCCGAGGCTGTGGACAGCCGAGCCTTCCCGAGAGCACAAGATAGCTATTTCTGGCGTCGTTTAAAGATTCCGGCTTTACGCAGAGTATTGAGCATGACCACGATCAGGAAGATCGTGAAGAGAATGTTGCCAGTTTCGGGTGAAATCCAGCCTGCGACGAATGTGCCTGCGGGTGCACTGAATGCTGCGGAGATGCCGACGATGATACCGGCTTTGAGGTCGACGATACCGTGTTTTGCGTTTGTCCAGGTTCCAGAGATGGCGGTGGGGATCATGACGAGTAGTGAGGTTCCGCGGGCAAGGAGGTCGCCGAGGCCGACGACAAGTTCCATGCCAGGGACAAGGACTGATCCACCACCGATGCCGACGAGTCCGGCGAGGATTCCGGAGAGGACGCCGACGAAGATGAGTCCTATTCCGCGTGGTATATCGAGGGTGAGTCCGGCGTCGCGTACGGGGATGTTGATTTGCTGAGAAACAATCACAAAGAGTGCGAAGACGACGATGATCCAGGGGAGGATTCGGTCTGGTAGTTTGCGTAGGAGCCAGACGCCGATTTGGGCACCGACAAGTGCGCCGACGATGAGGATGATTGCTGCGCTCCAGGAGACGTTGCTACTGAGGGCGTATGAGGTTGTGCCCGTGAGCGCGGTGAATATGAGGGCAAGCAATGAAGTTGCTGAGGCACGACGTTGATCCATCCCGAGGACGGACATGAGTGCTGGAACGATAACGAGTCCACCGCCGACGCCGAAGAGGCCGGCGAGGAAGCCGGCAAGTAGCCCGGTGAGGATGACAAGGAGTGTGCGAGAGAAGTGTCCTGCTGGTTGGTCTTTCGCTGGTTGTAGTGTTTGAGTCATAAGGCGTCGCAGTCCTTTGCTGTGTTGCTTGGGTGAGCGTAGATGAGTGTCAGATTATCGATGACGATTCCGTGGTTAGCGCATGCGCCACTGACTGCGGGTTCGGCTTCTGCGAGGCGTTGGACCTTGGTTGTGTATCCGTCGGCGATGGAACAATAATGCTCCATCCGCCTGTTGAGCGGGTGAAGTATGCGGTGATGTTCACGGTTGTTTTCTCTCTGACCATTCCACGATTAACGATAGAGGGAACCATGTACAAACTGAAGGCCGAATATAAAAAGGTCGGAACCTCGATTGAGGTCCCGACCTTACTTGGTAGCGGGGACAGGATTTGAACCTGCGACCTCCGGGTTATGAGCCCGGCGAGCTACCGAACTGCTCCACCCCGCGTCGGTAGTTACTACCCTAGCGTGCTCGCGACAGAGCTTCAAACGGAGGGCGGTGAGCTTCGTCTCGTAGAAGCTCACCGCCCGGGTTTCGTCAAGGATAGGGCTGAGTGCGCGGGGGAAGATCAGCCGTTTGACTGCGTTGCGTCAGCGCCCGGAGAGCCGAGGGTCGAACCGGATTGTGGCGTATCGGTGGAGCCGGATGTGACGCCAGTGGACTGTCCAAGTTCTTCTTGTGCGGCAAGGGCTCGCGCCAATGCGTCATTGAGCTTCTTCTGGGATTCGCCGTACGCACTCCAATCTCCGCTACTCAAGGCTGTTTGGCCGGCTTGCATGGCCGCTGAGGCGTCGGTCAGTGCTTGATTCAAGCGCTGTTGAGCAGTTTGGGTGACGGTGTTTGAAGTATCGTCACCTTCTGCGGTTTCTCCACCTGCGTTGTTCGCGACTGTCGCGGCCGAGTCACCGCCGAAGGTCTGATCCAAGGATTCTTCTAGAGTCGGCGCGAAACCGACCTGATTACCGAAGGCAGTCAGGACTGAACGCAGAACCGGGTAGGACGCTGAGCCGGTGCCCTGGACGTAGACAGGCTGGACGTAAAGCAGACCGCCACCAACGGGCAGAGTCAAGAGATTGCCTCGAATAACCTGCGAATCCGCTTGATTCAACAAGTTGAGCTGGCGCGCGATAGTCTCATTCGAGTCGTATGCGTTCTGCACCTGGCCTGGGCCGGGCACGGTAGTCGATGACGGCAAGGCTAGCAACCGGAGCTTTCCATACCCATCGCGGATCTTTCCGGCCTCGTTCCCTGTCTCTGAGTCGACGGCGAGGAAGCCTGCCATTGCTTCACGTTTGGATTCACCACCGGGAACAAACACGGAGGTCAGTGAGAACTCCGCGGTTTCCTGGGTCGGCATCTGCATTGTCAGGTAATAGGCAGGCTGAGCCGTCACTCCGGAAGAAACTCCGCCCGACTGCGATGCGTTCGAGGATGCGGACACTGCGGTTGATGTTTCTTCGGCGAGGCGCCAACGGTCACCACCGGCGTAAAAGTCGGATGCATTGGTGACGTGGTAGCTGGTAAGAAGCTCACGCTGGACCTTAAACATGTCCTCCGGGTAGCGCATGTGACTCATCAAGTCACCGCTGATTCCACTCAGGGGTTCAACACGACCCGGGTAGATCTTCATCCACGTCGAGAGGATCGGGTCTTCCTGATCCCACTGGTAGAGGTGAACGGACCCGTCGTATGCGTCAACGACAGCCTTCACTGAGTTGCGCATGTAGTTAATCGTCTCTGCGCGCACATATTCGCCAACCTGCGAGGATCGGGAGTCAACGGTTGAGCTGGACAGGGACTGGTGTTGCGAGTAGGGGTAGGAGTCTGTTGTCGTGTAGGCATCAACGATCCAAACCAGGCGCTTCTCGGTTGACGGATCCCCATCCATGTCGACGACAGCCGGGTAGGCTTCCTGTTCCAAAGTCAGGAACGGGGCAACCTTAGCGACGCGGTCCAACGGATCACGGTTGTAGAGGATCTGCGAAGCAGAGTTGGTCTGAGACGAGAAGAAGATGTCGGTGGAACCAAACTTGATCGAGTAGAGGAGTTTGTTCCAAACGTTGCCGACGCTTGGGCCACCGTCGCCAGTGAAGGTTGTGGCAACCTGACCGCCTTGGACGTTGTCATCCGGGTAGTCGAGTTCTTGCGGATCGCTACCCTCCGGAGCACCGACGATCGAGTAATAGGGGGCGTTCGGGGAGAAGTAAACGCGTTCTTCATACTCCCCCATTTCGCCGACCGAGGGCACCGACTGCTCCCAGTATGAGGGCAGGCCATCAGAGTTCAGCGAATTACCGTAGGCGGCGACAACACCGTAGCCGTGCGTATATACGGTGTGCGTATTCACCCAGGTCTGTTGTTCCGCAGACAAACCGGCGAGGTTCATTTCGCGCACTGCGATGACCGTGTCTCGACGCTCATCACCGACCGTGTAACGGTCCACGGACATTCCCGAATCGAAACCGTAGTAGGGACGCGACTGTTGCAGTTGCTGGACGGTCTTCGTGATCACCTGCGGGTCAAGCAGACGAATCTGCGACGTTGATTCAGAGTCTTCGCGCAGCTGTCCGGGCTGAGCGCTGGTTGCGGCGTCGTAGTTGGTGTATTCCAGATCATCGAGGCCGTATGCTGCGAGGGTGGCATCAATGTTGTGCTGAATGTATTCAGATTCTAGGGCTCGTTCGTTCGGGGTGACGCGGAACTGCTGGATGAGCGCGGGGTACGCGCCACCGATGATGACAGCAGAAATCACGGTCACGGCGACACCGATCGTGGGCAGACGCCAGGAGCCCCTGAACGCTGCGACAAGGAAAAGCAGAGCTATCAGGAACGAGATAACGGCCAGGATCGAATGAGCTGGAAGCGTTGCGTGGATATCGGAGTAGAGGGCGCCATCAATATTGGCGCCGTCTTGAGTGAGCAGGTCATAGCGGCCGAGCCAATAGTTCGCTCCGATGAAGAAAGAAACCAGTGCAGCGAAGACTCCCGTCTGTAGACGAGCGGGCTTTGACGCGTGAGGACGCGGAAGCAGGCGAACGGTGCCGTACACGTAGGAGACAACGAATGCTGCAATCAAGCAGAGGACCGAGATTTTCAGCAGGAATCCGACGACTAGTTTCAGCATCGGCATTGTGAAGACGAAGAAGGCGATATCGAAACCAAACTGAGGATCCGTCTTCCCGAAGGGTGTCTGATTCACGAATTGCAGAACCGTCTGCCAATCATTCGCCAGGCTGGCACCGTTCGTGAAACCGAGGAACAGCGCGACCACCCAGAACGCGATACGACGAACCGGGTCCAGTGCCTTCTGGTATTCGCGAAGGGTTGCGGACGCTTGACCTCGCGTGGAGGCTTCGCGGTGCTTATACGCATAGTTGAGCGACCAGAGAATCAGGCCGGTCACGACAAGGAAACCAATGACGAAGAGGCCGGCGTGAGCAATCCATTGGGTCAGCACGATACGCACTGAATGCATCTGGCGGAACCAGAGGATCTCGGTCCATACGACTGAGGCCGCATAGATGATCGCGCCAATTCCAACCAGAATCAGCAGCGTCAGAGTCATTGGGCCCAAACGCGGACGGTCAGTGTTGTTCCCTCCCCTCTGTGGCTTCATTGACTGAGGTTCGGGCATGGGAAAGGCGCTCACAGCGTCACTCCTCTACGTTGATTATCGTGCCCTCATCCTACCCGCGGTGCGCGTGAGAGTGCGCGACGAGGCTCCTGTTGGAACGCTAGCCTTGACTGGCATTCATCAGAACTCACAATTCGGTGACACCTTTGCGTGCTCGACGTGAGAACATACATTCCATGACTATCGAAGAACCTCAGATGCCGAGCGCGCGTCAGATTGCACTTGCGAATGTTGTTGTCGACATTGAACGTAGCGCTGCACGAATCGGTTGGGATCATGCCCCCTCGCTCTATGCGCTTGTCCACACGTCCCAGCTTCTTGCCCAGCCGGACTTGCCCGAGGATATTGCTCAGCAGATCCGCAAGGGGTGGGATGGGAGCGAAGAACACCTGTCTGCCGTGATTCAGGAAGATCTTCGGGAAGACGACCTCGAAGAGGTGCTCGGACATCTTGGCTGGCCAGAGCAGGTTGCTGGTGCTGCGATTACGGTTGAACGTCTTGTCGTACCCCCGGAGGTTGAAGATCAGGCTCCCGAAGATCCCGAAGAAGCCATCCAGTTCATTTCGAACCACCCGTCACGCGCGGATGTTCGTCTTGCTGTTGGCGCGCTTCGCACCGGCGAATCCTGGTGTGCTCTGCGCACGAAAGCATTCGACTCCGACGACAAGGTTGGTCAGGGAACAAACCTTATTCCGAACCTCGTCGACGCTCTTCTCGCATCACTCGAACCGGACGTCGACTGACGGCTATTTCCAAACATCACTCGCAGGTCGGCAGGGTATCCCCCTGGCCGGCCGCGATTGTTTCTACGGCACTTCTGGCTTCTGACAGGGTCGAGACAGAGACGACACTGAGGCCTTCGGGGACGTTTCCGACAACTTCATCGCAGTTCGAAGAGGGGGCAAGGAACCACGAAGCCCCGTCGCGCTTGGCTCCCCACATCTTCTGCACGATGCCACCGATCGCACCCACTTCACCGTCGTAGGACACAGTCCCTGTTCCGGCAATGCTCTCAGTTCCTGCGAGGGCACCAGGGGTCATGCGGTCGATAATTCCAAGCGCAAACATCATGCCTGCGCTGGGACCGCCCACGTCTTTCAGATTGAACTGAATATCAAGCGGAAACGTGGCTTCAACAGACAGGTAAACGCCTAGGCGGGAGCCTTGCTGTCCTTCGGGAGCGGCCACCGTCGTGATCGGAATATCGACCTGTTCCCCGTTGCGTTCAACGGTCAATGTCAGTGTTGTGCCAGCGGGGATAGTCTTGACCAGCGCAAAAACAGTTGAGGCTCGATCAATCGGATGGACGACTCCTTGGGCATCAGTGAGTGACACAAGCAAGTCACCCGATTGAACGCTACCCTCTGCGTTTGTTCCTTTGACCGCTTGGACGACACGCACTGATGCGGGCACGTCCCAGCCAAGCGATTCCAGAGCCGCAACTTCCGCGGTCGACTGCGAATTCGACATCATCGCTGATTGGGCTTGGTCAACCTCTTCTTGGCTGACATCTGAGGGATATGCCTCGTCGTAGGGAACAAGGACGGACTTCGAATCGAAGTAGCCCATGATCAGCTCAGCAAGATTCAAACGGGCGCTCGGCCCACCTCGTTGAGACACTGTCACCATCCGAAGCTGTCCGACACCGTCCTCACTTTCCGTCGAAGGTTCAACAGCGACGGACTGTCCCGAATCAGGGTCGGTGCCGGAGATTGTGATCAGGTCGGTGCCTCGATATGACCCAACGACGTTGAACGTCGGTCCCGGCGATTCCAGTACATACGGCATTGGTAGAGCGAATAGTGTGACTCCTAGAATCACGCCACCGGCGATCGCGGCGATGGTGGGACGACTCGGCATCCATTTCTTTACCCGCTGGCTGGGGGTGTCGGCCGTGTTTTCTGACCGCACCGTGGCGTCTTCAAGCTCGCCGGTTAGGAGGCTGTGATCCTGCTGTTCATCAATACTCACCGGATCATTGTCACCCATGGCTTGCCCCGAGGGCACGCTGGGATGCCTATTTCAGTGTTTTCCAATTCCTCTTTCAGCGCACGCCCATGGTTCATCGCGCGATTCTACAGGTGGCGCGGGTAGGCTCGCAGTATGAACGAGGACGAAACGTTCCCCCAGGACAATCCATTCGAAGACTTTCTGCGCAATATGCTCGGTGCCAACGCAGCGGAAGAAGCAATGCGGGCGTTGAACGCACAAGGGTTCGATCCTTCAATGTTGCCTCCGGAGGTTCAGAATCCAAACGCTTTGAACGCCGCATTGAAGCAGATGCAGTTCTTTATGAATACGTCCACGGGTCCCGTTGATTGGCGAATCGTGAATGATTCTGCACGGCAACAGATCTACTCTGCGGGCGATCCAGCTGTGAGTGCAGCCCAGGCGGGGCGCGCACGTCAAGCGTTGAGCGTTGCTGACTTGTGGCTTGATACTGTCACCGATTTTGCCCCCGGACAGGTCGAGCGCGCGGCGTGGAGTCGCATTGAGTGGACCGAGGTTACTCTTGAGCAGTGGAAACGAATCTGCGAACCAATTGCGCTGAATGTTTCTCGTGCGCTCACGTCTGTGATTGAAAACCAGATGGGCGGGATCTCAGGTGATCCTTCGCTTCTTCCTGAGGGCTTTGCCTCTATGGCAAGCCAAATGAAGAGCCTGACTCCGAAGCTGGCGACAATGATGTTTTCTTCCCAGCTTGGAATGGCACTGACCGCGCTTGCGCGCGAAACGTTCGGCACGAATGACGTGGGTATTCCCCTCTTGACGAAGCCGACAACTGGTTTGGTGGTGTCGAACGTTGAGGATTTCGCAGACGGGCTGGATATTCCTTTCGAAGAGGTTCTACAGTTCGTTGCTGTTCGCGAGTGCGCTCATCGTCGTCTTTTTGCTTCAGTTCCGTGGCTTGAGGGCGATCTGATGCGAGCCGTCGAAAACTACGCGACTCATATCGAGATCGACATGGAAGCTCTTTCTGATGTTGCCCGCACGTTGGATCCGACGGATCAGCAGTCGATCGAGGAAGCCCTGTCGGGTGGCGTGTTTGCGATGAATATTTCGCCCGAGCAGAAGCGTAGTTTGGAGCGTCTTGAAACGATGCTTGCGCTGATCGAAGGCTGGGTTGAAGTTGTGACGACTCAAGCGACCGCCCCGTATCTTCCTCACGCCGATCAGTTGCGCGAAATGATCCGTCGTCGTCGCGCTACCGGCGGCCCAGCCGAGCGGGTGCTGGGTCAGTTGATCGGATTGCAGATGCGTCCGCGTCGTGCACGAGGCGCCGCATCGATCTTCGGTCTTGTCGCAGCCGACGGTGGGAGGGAAGCTCGCGACGCCCTCTGGTCACATCCTGACATGGTGCCGACGCAGGCAGAGCTTGATTCTCCCGACACCTTCTTGACGATCCGCCAGGCGGCTCGTGAACAAGACGCGGATATCGATGCTGCTCTCAATGCCCTGTTGGACGGCACGATGGGGTGGGCTGAAGGGCTTTCTCCGGAGAGTGATCCCGAGAGTGAAACGTTGGCGCGGGCAGGATTTGCTCCAGACGATCAGGCCGAGGATCAGTTCAATGATTCTGCTGACGGTTCTGAAGACAAGGATTCTGATCCTTCTTCGGGGGATACTCAGGCCTAACGATGAAGCCCCTCGTCACCTCCGCGCTGATGCTTGTGGATAACTTTTTCGCGCGAGCACGCTCGGCCTGTGGATAAACGCTGAGCCGGGTTGAAGGCTGGCATACTCATCGCCATCGAGTTCTCACGAAGAGGTGTGCGATGAAGTTGAAGCCCGGTGTCACGGTGTTGAGGGTTGGGGATCATTCGGTCCAGGTTGGAACAGATCACGGTCACCACATGGTCCTTCGTGGCCTGCATGATCGTCAGATCAATGCCTTGATCGCGTGCAGTCATCATTCTGTGTCTTTGGATGCCGATCAAGATGATCCTTTGCCGAGCACTTTGCCGATTCGTCTTCGGATGCGCCTGCAACACGCTGGATTCTTAGAAGATGTCACTCTGCCCCAACACCTCGCGTTGACGTTCACCGTCTTCGATGACGTATCCGCGCGAGTTTTGGATCTGGTGAAAAATGACTTCTATCTTGAGGTCATTCCCCTGCAACCACGTCGGGTTGATGACCGGATTGCCAGGGTGATTGGTGAAGGCTTTCTAGGGTTGCCGTTGAAACGGTCACTATCAAATCGCTATGATTTACTCCCCCGCTATGCACCTCATACTCATGGTCAAAATGAGGCTTTAACGATTGTGTCCTCTCAGCGGTTTCCCGCGTTCGAAGACTCCTGGATGCTCGTGAAAGAAGATATCCCCCACCTTCTGGTCACTGAACTGGAAGACGGCTATGACGTCGGGCCTCTTGTCATCCCAGGACTCAGTGCGTGTGGAGCGTGTTTACTCTCCCAAGAAAACGCTAGAGATCCTGATTTTCTTGATCACCGTAAGACAGCGATGCGGACACCATTGGTTGCTCCCACCCCTCTTGCCACCCATGGCGCAGCCTGGTCGATTGCCAGGTTTATCCAGACTTTTATGGGGAATGATCACCTGATGACATCAAGCATTCACCATATTGATGCTCACGGTGGCTTCTCGATACGACAAGCTGTACCTGAAGCGAACTGCGGGTGTAAGGAGAACAGTCTAAGCGAGCGTACTTCCGATCGATAGTACGAAGAGAACGTATTAAAGAAGATCGTCCTTAGTCACTTCAACTGTTTCGCCGTCCAGGATCGCTAAAACGGATGATCCGAACGCATCTGCTTTGATCTCGCCGATGCCGGAAATCCCAAGAAGCTCACGATGGTTCTTCGGACGCCTTGTCGCAAGCTCACGAAGCGTGACATCCGAAAAAACCGTATAGGGAGGCTTACCAGCGAGCTTTGCAACATCACTTCGCCACGAGCGGAGGGCTTCGAAAAGATCGAGGGTCTCTTTCGACGCTGTTGCTTGGAACTCGCGTGTCGCTTGCTTCGATGATGATGCGTGAGCGTGAGCGGGCTTCTTCGTCTTTATCGAGGGGCTCTGCGGCCACACGCTGTTCAGCAGACGACTACGTTTACGCTTCGAACGATCCCCATCACGCCGGCTTCGCGCCCACGACACTTCAAGAATGTCCCGCGCACGAGTGATACCAACGTAGAGAAGGCGACGTTCTTCTTCGATTGCTTCTGGGGTCTGAGCGTAGGAAATAGGGAGCAGACCTTCGCTGAGCCCCGGCATAAAAACAGCTGACCATTCCAGCCCCTTCGCCGAGTGAAGAGTCATGACTTCCACGCCCTCTTTATTTGGCTCTTCTGCTGCCTTGCGCTTGTGCGTGAGCTCTTCAATGAACCCAGCAAGATCCGGAGCAGATGAATCAGTAGCCAATGCGATCAACGTATTGAGGTTATTCCAGCGTTCAAGCGCATTTGCTCCATTGGGAGCTTGAGGCGTCCAGCCGATGGCTCCCAAGTGTTCTTCTATGTGGTCGCGCAGAGAGCCAGGGGAATCCTGGCCAGACTTCGACACCGCGATCAGATGGCTGACTGCACGGCGAACTGATTCTCTATCAAAGAATGGGGTCTCGTCTTGAAGAGCAATCGGGATCTGACGCGCTGAAAACACTTCTTCGTAGAGTTCGGATTGAGCGTTGATACGAAGGAGGACAGCGATATCGTGGGAAGGTGTTCCACGATGTATGAGCTCTTGAATCTTCGACGCGATGGCTTCAGCTTCTTCCCTATCTGACGAATAGCTTGCGAATTCAACATGCGCACCCGAAGGTCGTTGAGAGCTGAGTATGACAGCGCCACTGGTTTTTCCTGCCCCCACCATGACCGAGTTAGCGACATCAACAATTTGAGGGGTCGACCGATAATCTCTGGTCAGTTCAAGGACGTGCGCGCCCTTGAATTTCTTTGGGAAATCGACAAGAAATGATGATTGAGCACCTGCAAATGAATAAATTGTCTGGGCAACATCGCCAACGACACACACGTCGTGACGATCACCGATCCATAGATCCAACAACGACTGTTGCAGGCGTGACACATCCTGGAATTCATCAACCACGAAGTTCTGGTACTGGTTACGCACTTGCCTAGCAACGTCAGGACGATCCTGCATGATGGCGGCCATCAAAATAAGGACGTCTTCAAAATCGATCGCACCACGTTCGCGCTTAGCGTCCTCATACAGGCGAAGTATCGTTGCCATCTCATCAGCGCTTAAGCCATCTGGAACAGGGTGTCCGTCGCGCACTACTTCGCCGTAGCGCTCTGCGTTAACCATCGACACTTTCGCCCATTCAATTTCGGCAACAACATCGCGGAATTCAACATTTCCCTGCGCTATTCCAAGGCGGGACATCACGGGATAAACAAGCGATGATTTACTGGGGATGAGCTCTGGAATCTGACCACCAATTGCTGTTGGCCAGAAGAATTTCAGCTGACTGAGTGCAGCCGAATGGAAGGTTCGAGCAGGAACTCCGGGAACGCCAAGCTGGGTAAGTCTTTGCCCCATTTCAAAAGCAGCGCGACGCGTGAACGTCACTGCAAGAACCGAATGTGGCGTGAACGCACCCGTTGCCACACCGTACGCAATGCGATAGGTGATCGCACGCGTTTTCCCTGTCCCTGCGCCAGCAAGAACAGCCAATGGCCCTTTCACTTGCAGGGCAACAGCGCGCTGATCCGGGTCAAGCGCGTCAAGAAGAGCATTCGGGTCTGGCAAATTCATAGAACGATTGTCCCACTGACCATGGAGAAACCAATGTGCATCATGGGCGCCGAAGCGGGTCAAGCGAGCTTGGGCTCTCAGGCAAGTCGCTTCCGTACCAATCCACAAGCAGGGCATACGCAATGGATGTTGGGCCCGGCGCACTCACTTCACCGCTGTGAAGAGCATCGCGCAATTCACTCCGGCTAAAGAACCTCGCCCATTCGATCTCTTCCCCATCGGGAATCGGCACAACCGGTGTTCCAACAGCTACTCGCGCGGTGTACCCAATCATCTGCGAACGAGGGAACGGCCACGGTTGCGTCGCCTGATATTCAACGCTGGCCACATCCAGACCAACTTCTTCTTTAACTTCGCGAATAACTGCATGTTCAGGCGATTCTCCGGCCTCGACAAAGCCGGCGATCAGAGAACACATTGTGGTGCGCCACGCCGTATTGTGCGCAAGCAACACACGATCCTCATCATCGTGGATGCGCACGATAACTGCCGGGTCCTGTCGCGGATATTCCACGTGCCCACACCCGGAACACTCCGTCGCCCAGCCACTCAGAATCGAGCGAACAGGCTTCCCACAACGAGCGCAGAAACGGTAGGAGGCATGCCAAGTAGCAAGAGACACACCCACTATCGCAACCCCAGAATCCGAAGCACTCAACATATGCCCGCCCCATCGCAGGTGAACCCACTGCACGCCCGGAAGCTCAGCGTCATTGTCAAGGCAGAGCACAATCTGCCCCGCCCCATCATCAGTGGCACCGACGAAATAGGCGGGGGCGGCCTCGTCGATCAGAGAGAGGGCGACCGGGGTGGAAATCGTTGCCAACTCAATCTCTGCACAGGCATCGCGAACTGGAATAACGCCGATCGCGCCATTTGGCTTTACTACAACTGCGCGGACGGACGACAGCCCTGCGCGATCCTCTTCACTCACCCCTGCACCCAAAGCCTTTACGCCGCGTTCAAGGAGCGCGCGTGGGCTGACATTCTCACGCACGGAAACCAGGGCGCGAGGAGTTAGCCGGACAAGGGGAAGGTGAAGTGTCATACCTCAACGCTAACCCTCCTGGGGTTCGCTTCGCGAAGTGAACTAGGCTGGAGGCATGACTCATGATGTATCTCGCGCCGATGGGCGCTCATTCGACCAGCTCCGTCCCATTTCCATGACCCGCGGTTGGGCGGGCGTCGGTGAAGGCTCCGTCCTTGTCGAGTTCGGAAATACTCGCGTCCTCTGCGTCGCCTCGCTGACAGAGGGTGTTCCGCGCTGGCGTAAAGGGAGCGGAGAAGGTTGGGTCACCGCCGAATACTCGATGCTGCCACGCGCAACCGCTGAACGCTCACAGCGCGAATCCATCAAGGGCAAGGTCGGTGGACGCACACAGGAAATCTCACGCCTCATTGGTCGAAGCCTGCGCGCAATCATTGACGTGACAGCTCTGGGCGAAAACACAATTGTCCTCGACTGCGACGTTCTGCGTGCAGACGGTGGCACTCGCACCGCGTCCGTGACCGGCGCCTACGTTGCGCTGGCTGAAGCGGTCCGCTGGGGCACCGAAAAAGGTCTCATCACACCCAAGGCTGGCACGTCCGTGCTGACCGACTCCGTGTCGGCGATCTCCGTTGGCATTATCGACAGCACCCCGATGCTCGACCTCCCCTACGTTGAAGACGTCCGCGCAGAAACTGACATGAACATCGTTCAGACCGGCAACGGCAACTTCATCGAGATTCAGGGCACTGCCGAGCACGCGCCCTTCAACCGTGATGAACTGGGAGACCTGCTTGACCTGGCAGCGATCGGCAACGCGCAACTGGCCGATCTGCAACGTCGTTGTTTGACCGCTGGCGAACTTGAGACGGTCACCCTCTGATGACGACCCCCAAACTGGTTTTCGCCACCGGCAACGCCCACAAAATCGCGGAGTTGGAAGCAATTCTGGCCCCCGCATACGCAGGGTACGAGGCCGGGATCATTGCCAAGATGAGTGACTTTGATGCGCCCGAACCGGTAGAAGACGGTGCCTCTTTCGAAGAAAACTCTCTGATCAAAGCTCGTTCTTTGGTGAAGCTGACCGGGTTGCCGGCGATCGCGGACGATTCCGGTTTGTGCGTTGACATTCTGGGTGGAGCGCCCGGCATTTTCTCTGCTCGCTGGTGTGGCCACCACGGTGACGATGCAGCAAACCTCGATTTGCTCCTTGCTCAGTTGGCCGATGTGCCTGATGCGCTACGAGGTGCCGCATTCGTCTCTGCTGCTGTATTGGTTCTGCCTGACGGGCGCGAGTTCGTTCAGCGCGGAGAGGTTCGTGGTACTTTGCTTCACGAGCGCCGTGGTAGTGGCGGATTTGGCTACGACCCGATCTTCGTTGCCGATGGCTTTAACGTGACGACAGCGGAAATGACGCCCCAGCAGAAGAATGCGATCAGCCATCGAGGCATTGCATTCCGCGCCCTCACTCCCGCGGTTGTCGATGCGCTCCAACAGAGCCAGTGATCTCAATTCATCCTTGTTTCAGTAAGCAGGCATGACAAGAGAGGCGATGCCACCGGTGGCATCGCCTCTCTTGTCTATTAAGTTGTCACGCTAGCGAGAGCGGTGTTTATCACCAAGCCGGATTCAGCGGGCGACCAGATTGCCGTAAATCGGGCGATCCATGCAGAACTGCAGTTCATCACGCTGCTGTCTGCGATAGCGAGTGACATAGGAACGGAAGCGGTCTAGCTGACGACGGACCAATGACATCATGACGTTTCTCCATTCAACTCTGTGTCGTATGCCTCACTGTTCACGACTCGATACATATAAGTATGCACGCCACTCACATACAGTTCAATTGAACTATTCTTTTTTGTAATTTAAGTTTTACTTAAGCAATAGGAGCTCCGATGCATCTCGATCCAAAACGACTCCAAGTTCTTCTTGAAGTTCACCGAGAAGGTGGAATCGTCGCCGCGTCAGACTACCTGGGGGTCTCTGCATCAGCGGTGTCACAACAAATCAAAAAACTCGAGGAAGAAGTCGGTCTGGACCTCGTCGATCGCAACCCAGCCGGCGCTCTTCTTACCCCCGCAGGGCGCATTCTTGTCAACGGCGCCGAACGCATCGAGAATGACCTTAACGACATTGCCCGAAATCTTCGCCCCATCGCCGGACACCTGACCGGTGTCGTACACATCGGCGCTTTTCACACGGTTATTCGTAACGTCCTCCTCCCCCTCACCTCCCAGCTGGAACAAGAGCTTCCCGGCGTCGAAATCCACATCGATGAATCCGGCGAAGGCCCGGGCATGACGAAGATGCGTTCAGGCAAGTTCGACCTGCTCATGCTGGAACGTGACACCGCCCCCGGCAACGCGCCACGCGGCTTCACCGATGTCCAATTTATCGACGAACCCTGGGTACTGGTCAGCCCCTCCAACGCCCCGCTAGTGGGATCCGAACGCGACCTTGCCGACGTCCAATGGCTCCGGGTCGCACCGGACACGATCGGCGCACTCCCCATGCAACGTGTGGCAGCTGCAACGTCACACATCCACTGGGTGCCCTACTCGTACATCAACTACGAGGCGGCGCACGCCCTTGTTCGCGCCGGTAAAGGCTCAACGATCATGCCCTACATGGCTATCCAAGGAATTGCACTGGGAGGTATGCGTGTCACAACTCTGCCAGCACTGGGCTTCAGGCGCATTTTGGTGCGTCACCGCAACGGAGAAGATTCACCGAACACTGCAACCGGCCAGGTCCTTGCTGCCCTCTTCCAGTGGGTTGCAACCCACCACAATGACTGGCGTGGCAACACATACGAGACCACTCAGTAGCAGTCCCAGCGATGAGCGCTACGTGTCACCCACCACGAACGAAGATCCAAGGCAGGCGAAATCAACGGGACCAGACCAGGTCTGACGCAGTTCAGCAAGCACCTGTTCAGTTTCTGTCCACGGTTGAATGTGCGTCGCAACCAGTCGACCAACATGTGCTCGCGTCGCAAAGCTACCTGCGCGCACCCCATCCATGTGGATTCCACGAACTGAATCTTCACGAGTGAAACCAACTTCACTCAGAAGAAGATCCACATTCATAGCTCCAGCATCGATACGAGGGCTTTCATCCGTATCGCCGGTAAAGAACATCGACACCGCGGTCGACGGATCTGACTGACTCGGCCCCTCAATGCGCGTTCCGAACGAGGGAATTGTGTGGATACCCTTGAACGATGTCAGAGTCATCGGACCAATCTGATAGGACTGGCCATCTTCAACGGTTCGAATATTGAATTCGTTCGCATACAGCTCTTCTTCGACGACGCCGTCGATCTGGCGGATACGTTCCAACAGACCTTCGGGACCGACAACCATCAGCGGAGGCAAATCAGAGCCGGGGCCCCACTTGCGGTACACCTGTAGCGAGATGATGTCAGCCATATGGTCAGCGTGGCAGTGCGAAAGGACCACCGCATCAATATCGCGGGGGCTAATCCAACGCCAGAGAGCACCGAAAGAACCGGGGCCCATCTCGAGAACCACGTTCCACACGCGATCCTCACCGGTGCTCGGATCAACGCCGTTCGCTTGAACCAAGTAGCACGAGGCCGGAGACTTCGGACCGGACATGGAACCGGTGCACCCGATCGTTGTCAGTTTCATTGGGCACTGGCTCCTGACGCAATCGAGATTTCTTGCACGTTGCCAACTTCGGGGCCAAGAAAACGTCGGGCCAGACGTGGGAACGTATCGCCGGAGTCGGTTGTCATGAACTGGTGATGGGGACCGTCACCTTCCGCCCATGGTTCATGTAAGAGATCGCGGTCGGTCAGTTCGTTGTACGTCACGTTGGCAGTCGCTTCTGACGAGGTCACAAGGGACACTCCTTCGCCCATGACACGGCCGATAACGCCGGTCAACAACGGGTAGTGCGTGCATCCCAGGATAAGAGTGTCGACGCCATCGTCCTTGAGTGGCTGAAGATACTCGCGCGCGACAGCTTCCAGTTCAACTCCGGTTGTCACACCACGCTCAACAAAGGGAACAAAATCAGGGCACGCCTGCTGTGAGACATGGAGACCTGGAACGGCCGCAAGCGCGTTTCGATATGCTTCCGACTGGATGGTTGCCTGCGTACCAATCACGCCAATACGACGATTCCTCGTGGTCGCGACAGCCTGCTTGGCGGCCGGAGTGATGACCTCAATGACGGGGATATGCGCGTCAATCCAGTAGCGTTCGCGCGCATCTGAAAGGGCTGCAGCCGTTGCCGTATTACAGGCGATCACCAGCGCTTTCACACCACGGAAAGCGAGTTCATCCAAGCATTCCAATGTGAAGCGACGCGCTTCTGCAATTGCACGAGGCCCGTAGGGGGTGTGGGCGGTGTCGCCGAGGTAGAGGATTTCCTCGTCCGGCAATTTATCAATGACGGCACGCGCGACGGTCAGGCCACCGAGGCCAGAATCAAAAATACCGATAGGCGCGTTATCCATGCTTTGACCCTAGTTGCTACCGCCTTGGGAATTCAGGGCTAACACCAGTGAGTCTTGCCACCAGGTAAGGAGCATGTAGATAGCGCTTGCCGACTGCTGACGGGTCCCATTCGGTTTTTCGCTTGCAATCTTCGCGATTTGCTCCACGTCATCATCGGAAGCGATCTGAAGTTCACCGGCAAGTCCGAGACGAACATCATTAAGCGCACCAAGCCAATCCCAGACCTCGTCAGCATCGAAACTGACTTCTTGAATACCGAGGGCTTCGGCGCGCTCAATATGCGCGCACACTTTACGCAGTCGAGCAGACTTTTCTGCCCGCAAAAAATCTTCCGTCAGCGCACGCAAACCCGTTGCGTCCTGAGGGTCAGAGCTCATCGCTGGAAGTAAATAGTCCAGGGAGTGTTCTTCTGGAGCCTCGCGATGATTCTCCAACGAGGTTGCCGCCGCAACGAACGCTGGCATATCCCCTGGATCATCAAGGACAACAAGAATCTCACGCATCAGCTGCGCAATCAACGTCGAATACGGGGGGTGCAATTCGGCGCTGAAAGCGCCGGCCTCGTATACAAAAGGACCAATCACGAGTCGAGTTCCAGCGTCGCGCGCAAACCGTACCCGTGCATCGCCACGACATCGGCTTCCATGCGTTCGCGAAGTCCCGTAGATACGGTTGCTTTGCCGAGCACGTGGACCTCACGCATCAGGGAATCAGCGCGATCGTGCGAATAGCCGAAGTGACGGACAAACACGTTGGTCACATACGACATCAGATTGACCGGGTCGTCCCAAACGACAGTACGCCACTGCGCGAGCCCAGCTAAGGTGGGGGCCGGGCGTTCAAGTGGCGTCGATGAAGTCGTTGGCATGTTTCAAGCCTAAGCAACGATTTCGTACCATGGTGCGGTTTCAACACGCGAACTTGTGGTATATCGCGCTAGGTTTGCTATATGCCCTCATCAATTTCAACGTCACTGCTGACGGACATGTATGAACTGACCATGTTTGATGCTGCTTTGAAAGCCGGCACCGCATGGCGCACATCCACTTTCGAGGTTTTCGGGCGTCGTCTTCCCGCAACCCGACGCTTCGGTGTTGTCGCAGGTACTGGTCGCATTCTCGAAGCGCTCGAACGCTTCGAATTCGAGCCCGCTCAGATCGATTGGCTTCACGCCGAGAAAATCGTCTCCGATGACGCACTCGATTATCTGAAGAATTTCCACTTCACCGGTTCGATTCGCGGCTACGCCGAAGGCGAATGCTATTTCCCAGGCTCTCCTCTGCTGACCGTGGAGGGAACCTTCGCCGAGTGCACGATGCTCGAGACGCTTCTTCTGTCGATCCTGAACCATGACTGCGCGATCGCGTCGGCCGCGTCACGTATGACAATCGCCGCCCACGGTCGCCCGTGCATGGATATGGGAGCTCGACGAGGCCACGAACGAGCCGCTGTTTCCGCAGCGCGCGCAGCAATCATCGGCGGATTTGCTGGAACCAGCGATCTGGAAGCAGCCAAGCGCTACGGAATCCGCGCGATTGGCACCGCAGCCCACTCTTTCACACTCCTGCACGATTCGGAACGCGAAGCATTCGACGCTCAGATTGCACTGCTTGGCCCATCGACGACGCTGCTCGTTGACACCTACGATGTCGAACAGGGCGTCATCAACGCTGTTGAGGCCGCACGCGCTGCCGGCGGTGAACTAGGCGCCGTTCGTTTGGACTCTGGCGACCTTGTTGCCACCGCCTTCAAGGTTCGCGGTCAGCTTGATGCTCTTGGTGCAACGACCACGAAGATCACGGTCACCAACGATCTGGATGAGTACGCTATCGCGGCCCTAGGCGCCGCGCCGATCGACTCCTATGGGGTTGGAACGAAGCTGGTCACCGGTTCGGGCGTGCCCACAGCGGCCCTCGTGTACAAACTCGTGTCCCGCGAAGACGAGAACGGCAATCCGAAGCCTGTCGCGAAGAAATCGGAATCCAAGTCGACGGTCGGTGGCAAGAAGTTCGCTGGTCGTGTTATCGACGAAGACGGATACGCAGCCGAAGAGATCCTGGTTGTCACCGATTCTGAAGCCGATGCGAAGGCTGAACTTGCCAAGCGGGGCGCACGCGAACTTCAAATTCCGCTGATCACTGACGGCACAATCGATTCTTCCCTCTGGGGAGACGACGCATTAGAGAAAGCACAAGCAACGCACGTGCGCTCGCGTAACGAACTTCCCTATCAGGCCTGGCGCCTGTCCGAGGGCGAGGTCGCGATCCCGACACGCTATGTGAAGCTCTG
>NZ_JBHNPV010000069.1:0-39997 GCF_059082735.1 Actinotignum sp. usb-actsch-rep-73
GTGTCGCCTTCGATGGTGGCGTTGAACGGGATGACGATCAGACGCCGCCAGATGCCTGCGTCCATGGCTCCCACACGCGGCAAATGGTTCGTGTACAAGACCAGCGTGTGGGAGGGGGTGAAGGCGAAGGGGTCCTTAAACTTTTTCTCTGCCGAGATCTGATCGGTCGAAGCCAGCTGTTTGACGTTCGAGGTTGATAGGCGCATGCCTTCTTCGGTTTCAGCCGCGATCAAGAGACGTTTGCCTCTGGCTTCGGCGAGTTCGGGTTTGACGTTGCGACGCACCCCGACTGTGAGCGCGTCGGCTGAGATCGTGCCCGAATACGTCCCCAACACGCGGGCGATGGTGTTCCAGAACGTGGATTTGCCGTTTCGCCCGTCCCCGTAAGCGATGACGAGCGCTTCGACGAAAACCTGTCCGATCGCCGCCAACCCCACAATGCGCTGCACGTAACCAATCAACTCGACGTCTCCTTGGAAGAAGACGTCAAGCGCGTCGGCCCAGATCTGTGCACCCTCATCGCTGGGGCCGACAGCGGTCTGCTTAGTCAGCAGATCGGCGGGATTGTGCTCGTGGCTACTACTGTCGCGTAGATCCCAGGTACCTGCCGGGGTGTTGAGCTGGTAGGGGTCGACGTCGAGGTCACGGACACGTACCTGCAAGATCGGCCCGGCTTCTTTCAACGTGGCCGTGATATTGCGTGACAAACGCCTGGAGAGAACGAACTTGTGATAGCTTTTGGATTCATCCCACGCCTTGAATGCTGCGACTTGGGCGGGGTTGAGTTTTGCTAGGCCGCGGGCTTTCGATGAAGCCGATGCCATCACCACGTCAGCACCGGTAGAAACCATGTCTTGCCATGTTGTGGCGATAAGGTGTTGTGCTTCTTCAAGTTGACGAGAAGTCAGTTCTTGAACCACTCCTTGTGCGGACAGGTCGTTCTCATCCCACACGCCATGGTCGTAGACAAGCCACTTGGTAGCCAGTGAGTAGCGGATCTTGTTCGCATACTCGCCAGCCAATGTGTCTGCCTGACCGACATCGGAAAAATCATCCGGACGTAAACCTGCTAACGCCTCATACGCCTCTGGTGGCAGATAGCTCGGGTCGGAGGCGACCTTCGAAGCGAACCTGCATGCCGAGTTCCAGATCGTCTGCAGTTCGCCCTCGTTGAGCGGTGGTTCGCAGAGGTTGGCTTTGCGGTCGAAGAGGTCTCGTGCTTGATCGGTCTGCCCGTAGCGGATGAGGACCCGCCCGGCGAAGCGAGAGAGCGTGGCATTACGGGAGCCTTCACCAATGACCAATGTTGAGGCGTCGAAGGCGGCGAACACGTCGATCTCGTCAGCCGCGTCCAGCCATGCATCGAGCAACTGGTCGCCCTCATGCGCCGTCACCACAGCGTTCGACGCCCCGTAGATGAAGCGTCCTGCGTCCAGGGCATTGCGATCAAAGAAACCAAAGCGCGATGCCAGGCGATGCTTCAATCCCGCGTATTCGTCCGCGTTCGTGATCGTGTGGATTGGGAAGTAGACGTGGAAACGTGGCCGGGCGGAGAGCACGCCCTTCGCCTTCATGTGGTTGCGGGAGGTGGCGGTCATGAACTCCACACCAGACATCAACTCGCCGAGCTTCTCAGGCGTGATCCAGTCGGTGTGGGTTTCTGTATGGTCGTTATCGATATCCATCACCACGCAATCCGAAGACATGAACGCTGCAGTTGAGCGGCGGTCATTCACGTAGGTGGCTGCCACGTGATCAAAGCCAGCGACCACGCTTAGGGATGCCGCGTCAATGACCTGATGTGGGTTCGGGTAGTGGTTATTGTTCTGCACACCGGTAACCGCGGCAGCGAACAAGGTGAAGGGCGTGGTCATGGGGTGACCTCCTTGAAATCAGAATCGAAGTACTTAATCGGCAACTCGAGGTCTCGCGCCCAGCCGATCTCCAGGCGCATACCAGGGCTAACGTGACCCACGTATGCCCACAGGGCTTCGCATTTAGCGAGCAACACCCTGTTGAAGAACATCGCCAACTCGCGCTGATCGGGATCGGCGTCATCCATGAACTGCGGATAGTGCAGATGCGGGGCGAACGGGATCTTGCCTGCCGCTACTGCGAGCTCGCAGAATTGGCGGGCGAGCTCAACGTTCGCTTGCACGTCGCCCGAATACGGTGAGCAGATATAAACCAAGGGCCGGTAGCCGAACTGTTCGCGCTGCAGCTTCTTGAGCGCGTGGTAGCTCGTTAAGTCCAGATAGCCTTCGGTGTTTTTCTTCGAAAACCCAATATCGAGTGTCGTGGCGCTCATGCTTGCACCTGACCTTCACGCTCAATCACCGGAAGGATGCCGAGCTTGTTCTTGAGCAGGTCGTAGATGAACAAGCGCCCCTTCTGGGTCCAGTACATGTGGGTGCGGGTCTGGCCTTCGTCGTATTCGTGAGTCTTGGACTGGGTGTAGCCCTGCTCGGCGTACTTCGCGTAGAGGAACCACCGGCCCGACTGATGGAACTGCACGTGAGCATCACGCAGGATTCGGTTGAGCTTCTTCGCGGAGAGTCCGTAGTCCTTCGCAATCGCCGTCGTCGTCAACAACGAATCGGACTGCAGCACGACGTCGTAGTACGAGACTTTCGGTGCCGCCTCCAACAGGGATTGCTCTGCGGCGAGGCGCTTGGCTCGCTCGGCCCGCAGAGTGGCGATGGCATGCTCCAGGAACTCATCGTCAGCGAGTAGTTCGTCGTATGCGTACATGCCGTGGCGGCGAATCGTCGGCAACACCTCATCGAACACCCAGGCTTCGAACTTCTGTGCTGCCGGGAGTTTTGAAGAAATGATGAGGCGGTAGAGGTCGCCCTCGGTAATGAAGCGGACCTGCTGGATTCCGCCAGCGGTCTCAAGGGGGTGGTAATTTGCCACCCCCTTGCAGTGCAGCTTCACCGCGTTCGTCGGATCCTGGTAGCCGAGCGCGGTGGCGACATCCTTGCCGCAGAAAAGGATCTGACCATCATTGGTGATAGTGCGGATGGCGCCGAACACGTCGTTGGTGAATGTTTGAATCTGGTTTCCCATGGCGGGGTTCCTTCCCGAGACCCCGTCGAGAAAAAGTCGTGCCGGTCGGCACAAGGGTTAAGGGCCTCACCCCACTGCCGACGAACCAGAAAGTGTTAAATCACGGGTACTCAATCGCTTCTCGTTCTGGCACGATTGGTGTTGAAGCCCCGGTGGAGCGCTATCTGTTAGAGCAATCTGGCAGGTATTCTCGCCGGGGCATAGACAAATTTCTCGAGTGCTCTGTGTGGAAGAACCATCATTCTCTTGCTACAGCGGTGCCGACACGGTGGTCTTTTAGACAACATGACCGGTTCCGCTGCCCGCCTCGGTGGGAGCACAGGGTCGGTTCTCGTTTCTTAGCGGTCTTGGATAAGCTTTCTTCTCTGATGGTGATACTTCGCCGAGTTCTTGATTCTGTCGCTGTTTTCGCGGTATAGTGATTACCACTAGTACCGGCTCGCTTGTATCGGTTTCCGAGACAGGTCAGAGCCGGTCTTCATGTTTTTGGAAGCAGGTGGGCTGGTGGTCGACAAACCGTGGGTCAGTATCGATGAGCAAATCAATATCCTCACTCGTCGTGGCCTATTGGATGCCGGTGATTACCGCCGCGAGTTATCTACTGTCGGCTATTACCGGCTTTCGGGATACTCCTACCCGCTGCGCCAGCCAGCTCCCGAAGGCTCACCTCGGCGGCGTTTAGATCGTTTCGTTCCCGGCACACGTATGCATCACGCGATTGAGCTGTACGAGTTTGACGAACAACTGCGTCTTGCTGTGTGGCGGGCGCTATGCAAGCTGGAGGTGTGCCTGCGAGTTGACGTGGGGCACGTGCTGGGTGAGATCGATCCGTTCATTCACCTCGACCTCGAACGGATTTGGCCGTCAGGCGCAATGCATCGCCGCGCAGTACTGTTCACGCAGAAGCTAGCCCAAACGCAGTCGCGCTCTACAGAAGATTTCGTCACGCATTACAACCAGACCCACGACGGCCGTTTGCCGGTGTGGGTGGCCACCGAGATCCTCGAATTCGGACAACTCGTGACCCTGTTTTCGTTGGCTCCCTTCGAACAGCGTCGTCGCATTGCTGACAAGTACTTGGCACGTGCCGACGAGTTGGAATCATGGATGCGCACTGCGAATTTCATTCGTAACATATGCGCCCATCACGCCAGACTATGGAACAAGCGACTCGTCATCCGTCCACTGGTCAAACACCGCCGCAACGACCAAACGCTATCGGCCGTGACACATTCTTCAGGACGTATATACACCGCGTTGGTGCTCACCGCGTTCCTCTTGCGACGAGGAAATTTCACCGCTGAAATACAGGCCATCAGCGACGTCCTAGACAGTTTCCCCACCGAAATTCCTGGCGTCGATCTAACGCACATAGGTGCCAGCCCCAGCTGGAAACAAGATCCCATCTGGACAATCAACAGCTAATCCTTACGGTAATAGGCGCACTCATACCCATCCGCATCCAACGGCAAACCTTCGGCCCATGCTGGGAGCGTGGACATGAGCTCGCAAGCACCAGTGGCGGTGAAGCCGGAATTTTCGGGTTCGTCGATGACGATCTCGTCGTGAACATGCATCACAATCTGATGCCCGGCTTTGGCGACTGCGTGCATGCCCGTGACGAGCAGATCACGAGCGATCGCCTGAACGATGTTCTCGGTAAGTTTTCCGCCGTAGGTTTCGAGCTGTCCCCAGCGGCGTGCTGTGGTGGTGCCGGTGTAGGTGATGGAGGTGCCGCCCCACCTGTTCTCGCCCAGACGCGGCTTCACATACGCCAACCGCCTACCCGAGGGCAGCTCAATAAACAAGATTCCGGCTTCGACGCTGAATCGCAGATTCCGTAGCCGGATTGACTGACGAGACGCGATCGCGGCGATAGCTGCTTCTTCGACGCCGGCCCAGAGGGCCACGATGTGTGGGTTGGCGGCTCTCCATGCGTCGACGATGGGTTTGAGTTCGTGCTCGGCGAGTCCCATGGTGAGTGCTCCCATGCGCTCCAAAGCGCCCGTTGAGCCGCCAAAACCACAAGCCAAAACTGCTAATTTTCCTTTCTGCCGAAGCTCACCATTAACGCCATGCTTCTCTACTGGCACTCCGAACATACGGCTCGCGGTTTCGCAATAGAGGTCTTTACCTTCGCGGAAGGCTTGCAGGGTGGTTGTTTCTCCTGCTAGCCAGGCGATGACACGCGCTTCAATTGCAGAGAAATCAGCAACGATAAACCTGTGCCCAGGTGAAGGGATAAACGCGGTGCGGATCAACTGTGAAAGTGTGTCGGGCACGGACTCGTGCAGAAGCTCAAGTGCCTCGAGGTTGCCTGTTCTGACGAGCGTTCGGGCTTGGTCAAGATCAGGCAGATAGTTCCTGGGGAGGTTCTGGACTTGGACGAGGCGTCCGGCGAAACGTCCGGTGCGTCCTGCGCCGTAAAACTGGATCAGCCCACGTGCTCGACCGTCGCTGCCTGCGACGTTTTGCATGGCTTGGTATTTCTTGACGCTTGATTTTGCTAGATCGCCGCGAAGTCCGAGGACTTCTTTCACCGTGCCAGTCGCGGTGTCGAGGGCGGCATCGACCTCGGCCTTTGCCAACGAATCCAGCACGCAGCCACGCGATGCGAGCCATTGTTTGAGTTGGATGGGCGAGTTCGGATTCTCCAACCCAGTCAATGTCTGTGCCCGAGCGAGTGTCGCGTTGCGGTGGTGCTCATCCACCCCGACCGCGTTATCAACCAGCGTGTGGTCGAGAAGAATCCCAGCATCATTAATGCGTTGGTCGAGCGTGTAGGTGTCCCATTCGGACTCCGGCATCGGAAAACAAGCCAGTCTGTCGTGGATGGCAAGCTCGACTTCGACATCACGACGGTTGTAATCAATAAACCTCGCCCACCCGGTCGGGTCAGCTGATGGTGGATTCCTGCGTTTGCCGCCGTTCAG
Organism: Actinotignum sp. usb-actsch-rep-73; assembly: GCF_059082735.1. Taxonomy (NCBI): domain Bacteria; kingdom Bacillati; phylum Actinomycetota; class Actinomycetes; order Actinomycetales; family Actinomycetaceae; genus Actinotignum; species Actinotignum sp. usb-actsch-rep-73. The sequence continues at coordinate 6,003 of NZ_JBHNPV010000069.1, forward strand.
GACTGAGGGTGTGGCGGGTGTGCAGAACTGCTTGATCAGCTTCTTGCCTACTGTGTCTTTTTGGACGTCAAGCTTCAAAACTGTGGCTACTGCATCGAGGCTCATCGGAAGACCAAGGTAGGCCGACCAGATCATGGTGCAACGCCACTGCCTTGGGCCAAGAAACCCATCAGCGAGAAGCTCTGGATGATGAGTGCGTAGCCAGGCAGACAGGCAGACTCGCTCGAAGGCGGCGTTATGCGCCCACTTCACGACGGACGGATCAACTAAAGCCGCCAGAACCTCGTCGGGTATAGATTGTCCGTTGGCGAGATCCACCACCTCGATCGGGCCGCCGTCAATCGAATAGCCGAACAGGAGCAGCTCGAAGTCTGGGTGCTCGGCATACGGGTAAACGCCTGTCTTAGCGAGTTGGGCGAGGCTGAAAGATTCAATATCGCAGAAGAGTGTTCGCATGACGAGGTTCCTTTCACATAGAGGAAAAGTGGAGGGAACCAACAAGATGTGCTGATTCCCTCCACGTGTGGGGATGGTTACTTCAGGAAATCGTCATCAGCGGCGAAGGCACCGAAGTCGGTCTCAGCGGAAACTCGTCCACCGCCAAGGGTTTCTCCGTCGCGGGTCTTTTGGATATTGCCCAGTCCACAGGCGATACCACGGTTGCCGTTTGTGTTGAACGCATAGAAGGACAGGGATACGCGTGCGTAGCAGCCCGAGTACACTTCGGCGCGGTCCAGGATCGGGGCGACGCTCTGATCGACGATCTGCGGAGCGGTCAGGGAGTTGGCGTTGAGGAAGTAGGCGCCCTTGTAGGCTTCGTCGTCACGCTCAATATCCCCATCGCGCAGCGGCAACTTGAGGGCGGCCTTGTTGGGGCGCTTGCCACCAAACTTGGCCGTTCCGGCGTCGATCGCTGCATCCACGGCCTTCTCGATCGCCGCAATCGTGGCAGTATCGGACTTCGGGATAATTAGGGAGACGGAGTACTTCGGTTTGCCTCCCTGGATGGAGTTCGGCTCCCACACGTGTGCGTAGGATAGGCGAACTTCGCCGGTCACAATACGAGTTGTGTTAGTCGTTGACATAATCATTCTTCTTTCTACTAGTTACTTGTTTGGTTGAAAATCGGTGGCTGCACTCACCAGGTCGAGCGCTGGCCGTTTGTCGGATGCAGGCACCAATGTGGGTTTGCCTGCAGGTTTGGTCACGAGGTCACCGAGGATCTCGTTGAAGGCGGGTTTGCCCATGAGGCGTTCCATGGCTGTGAGGGTGATGAGCTTGCGATCCCAGATGTCCCTATATCCAGCCGCCTCAGCCGCTGCAGCGACATCGGTTTCGGAGGTGTATTTGCGTATCGACCGTCCGGCTACGAGCTTGAACCCCTCAAAGACCACGCCCTGGTTCACCGCTTGGGAGAGCGCGTATGCTTCGACATCCGCCGCCCAGGTTTTGAGCTGCGGAATCCGGGCCAGCACGTCGGCAATCTCGCTGTCGGACAGTTCTGCTGGCGGGGCGAACTCCAACCTGGCCAGCGCAAGATTGGCTTCAGCTCGCGCCCGACACGTGGGTGCAATCTTGCAGAACTGACACCACGAGCCCGGACAAAACTCACCCTCGCCAGCCGCTGCCAGCTCAGCCTTCGGTTTCACTTCCGCTTCGGCCCAGTGCTCGAGTTCAGTGACGGAGATTTCCCAGGTGTCGACGTTGCCCCGACGTGGCTGGTAGATCGTCACCGCTACGCGCTCGATGTCGTACAGGTCGCCGAAAGTGTGAAGGGCTCCGAGAGCGTAGAGCATCAACTGGGGATTACGCTCAGCCTCAACCAACACACCTTGCCCGTACTTCAGATCAATAATCTGCAAGGTAGGTTCGGCGATGATCACGCAATCCCCGGTGCCAAAACCTCCCGGAACCACATGGCTGAAATCCAGGCGCTGCTCGATGAGCACCTGTGGATCCCCACAGGTCTCCCGAGCCAGCGAGATGTGTTCTTGGACGTAGGCGACGTAGTCGTCAGTCAAGGTTTCCATCTCGTCATCAATCCAAGTTGAGACTGGCCGCTTCGAGCGCTGCTTCAAAGCGCGGCGGAGTTTGTGCTCGGCGAGGGCGTGTGCTGCGGTGCCTTGCTCGGCAGCCGCAGACGTGGATTCTGGCTCATCGGATTCGAGGCGGGCGGAGGGGGTGCAGTTGAGCCACCGGTGAGCACCAGAAGCTGAGAGGAGTGCGTGATCAGACGGTGCCATCAGCAATCTCCTTCGCCCGATCCAGCAGCCACCCGTACTTCGACGGATCCACCGCTGAGAGCTTGTCCGCACCAGCCTCGACGATCAGCTCACGAACCTTTGCCGTGTGACCTTGCGCTGAGAGCTCGGAAAGAAAAGCACGTACTTCTTCCAACGTCACCGTCGGTTCAGGTTCAACCTCTGGCTCGTCCGCAAGTAGTTCTGGCTGGGCGTGCGTGGCTGGGATGGTTCCGAAGGGTTCCTTGATCTGCAGGGCAAGCTCCGGGCGTTCACCAGGCATTCCTGCGTGGTCTTCGAAGCTCTCCTCAACGATCTGCTGAGCCCGCGCAAGCAAATCGGCGAGCGATCGCATCGTCTGGTTTCCATCACGAATGAAGGCGTTAATTTCCGGCATCATCATTTGGATTCACCCGCCTTGAGAGCATCGGCCAGGGCCATGAGGTCGTCATCGGTGTTTTCGGTGATGTCGATCTGCTTGACCGAGTCACCGGGAACGAGAATCATGACTTTGCGCGGGGTACCAAGCAGTAGGCGCATGAGCCGTTCACGCAGCGTCACATTCTTGGTGGCGACGATTCCGGGGTCGTCAGGGATATGCCGGGCAATATGAAGCTTGAGACTATGTCGAGCCATCGGGCTTACCTTTCTTCCTCATTTGTGGGAGCAGCCCGGTTGGCTTCTCCCTTCACCCCACTGCCGACACCGCTCGAAGTGTTAAATCGGGCCTCCTCAACCGCCTGCCGGATCAGCGGTTTTACCTCTGCCACCAGCTGCGATACCCGAGCACGGGTCAACCCCATATCGCGCGCCACCTGCGCCTGATTGAGCTTGTCGGTTGCAAGCAGACGCGTCATCACCTCACGATGCTGAGGATCCAAACCAGCGATAATGTCACGCATCACCTCGAGATCACAAGCACGCTCGACACTATCCTCGCGTTCGATGACCTGGTCTTCAGCGCTGATACCCGGTGAAGCAGGGTCAAGATCGATCTCGAGCATCTGCTCATACGAAAACGGCTTGTTATTCGGGACGCGGCATCCACGTCGAGGACCGCACCCAGCCCCACACGTACATTTCTTCTTACCCTTGCCGCGATCGGCGCGAACCGCCTGATGCGTGGCCGCTTCTTCTGCGTTCCACAACTCGTCCAGAATCTTCTGCGGTGTGCAGGGCTTAACCTGGTCGAGCGGAACACCAGTAGCGGCGGCGCGTTGCTGCCGGTGGGTTGCGATCATGAGAGCGAACTCGCCAGGGTCAATGTCGAAAGTGTCAGTGATGGACTGATTCTTGTTGTTGTCTGCTTCGTGCTTGAAGGTGACCTTCATCGAAGGATCTCCATTTCTCCGGGAATCCCGGTGATTTGGAGACCTGATCTGTTTGGCTCAGATCACTGGTGAGAACTACTTGGAAGACGACAAAGGCGAGCCACCCCACCCGCCCCTCAGCAAAGAGGTTTGGGTGAGGTGACCCGCCGAGCGCTCCCAGAGCAGGTCTCACTAGTGGTTCATTTGTCTACAACCACAGCCAGCACTCGCTGTGGAGGTCGCTCATCCGCCAGATGAGCTCCCGAACAATCACGCTCAGGCTTCGGAGAACGTCAGTGCCGATGGCCACCAGCACTTCCGCCTCCACCCACCCGGCCCGAACTGTGTCGAAACCGAGTGGGCTGTGTACGGCTACTTGCTGCGCTTAGATGGCTTGGTCTGCGCCAACGCTGACGCGGCAACAGACTTCGAGTCCTTGCCATAACGGCCATCGGTCAGAATCTTCGACGCCTTGGACACCACCTTCGCAGACGTCTGCTTACGGTTCCTTCCCATGTGTTTCACCTCCTTCGCCACGATCAGGGCACCCACCACCAGTTGGTGCGTGTTCATGAGCGTTCGCGCGAGTCGGCGTGCGATAATGAGATGACAGTTGTTCGTCTCGTCGGCTCGTGTTTTGCTCACATACTCATCAAACGCTGTGGTTTTGGGACTTCAGATCGTTGAGGGAAGCAAAAACTGGGACTTCTGGGACTAGTTTTGGGACTCGGCATAGAGGAGCGTGACGCATATGGGTTTGCCCGAGTTTTGTCGCGCTGTTTACAAGCGGAAGAGTCCCATCACTAACCAGGCAAAATTCGTCCAAGCCGTATTCCAACACGCTGGCAGTGCAGAGCGGTTAGACGACGAGTACGCACGCAAGATCTTTACCGGGGCAAAACCGATCTCCGAACCGCAATACGAGTCATTTCCTACACAGGTGAGCAAGAAATCGTTGCATGATTTCCTTCTTGCCCACCTGAGGCCCCTCCCAAGCACGAAGCGCACGTTGGATGATCGTTGCCAAGAAGTCGGCAAAGATGCCGGACTGCCCTCAACCCTCACTATCGAACCAGAAGCATTCATTTGGGCACTCACAGATTGGTTCGACGCGATCATCCATGACCCAGACCATTGCGATGTCCTTGAACACTGCTACCGACTTCGCCTTGAAGACCAGGAACCAGAAGAAATAAACCCCGCGCCGCAGCCGCTCTATCAAGGAGATCGCGTCGACGTGACGCAACCGCCCGCACTGCAAAAACACAAGCCAGGATTTTGGGTCGAGTTCACTCACACATGGACACTGCGCAACGTTGGCAGCATCGACTGGACCAGTCGGACACTCATCTGTACGAATCCAACAGACCCGCGACTACGACCCGTCGGCACCACACAGATCGCCATTCCTGACAGCCCACCGGCGACAGCGAAGTTCATCAAGATTTCTTGCACGTTTCGGGCGCAAGGCTATGAAGGTGCTGCCTCAAGCCACTGGGAAATGCGCAACCAGGAAGGCGAGAACTGCTTCCCTCAAGCGACTACAACATTCAATGTCAATGCCACAGTTATTAACCCGGATCTTCACGCGATAAGGCAGGAACGATGAGCGAAGCTGAATTAGAAAACTGGGTCACCATGAAAGAAGCGCAAGCCCACCTCGGGGTGCGCCGGGAAACCATCACGAAATGGATAACAACCCATAATCTCCCTGCCTATAAAGTCGGCAGGGTCTGGAAGTTCAAACTCTCAGAAATCGACGAATGGGTCCGCACCGGTCAAGCCGCAGAAGAACCACATCCCAACAACCCTCACGAGCCTAAGGAGGAACGCTAATGCCAGAACTGAACTGGGTCGGCAAAGACAAGGTGATCACCCACCACCTCGACGTTCCCTACCGCGTCCTCGACCGCCAATACTCATATGACGAGCACGGCCAACACGATGGGGACAACGGCTCACAGAACATGATTATTCATGGTGACAACCTCGAAGCCCTCAAAGCTCTACTACCAAAGTACGAAGGCAAGGTTGACTGCATTTATATCGATCCTCCCTATAACACAGGCAACGAAGGCTGGATCTACAACGACGCCGTCAACGACCCACGAATCAAGAAATGGCTTGGCGAAGTCGTCGGCAAAGAAGGCGAAGACCTCTCCCGCCATGACAAATGGCTATGCATGATGTACCCACGGCTAAGACTTCTCCATCGCCTGCTAGCCAGAAACGGATTGATTGCTGTCTCGATAAGTGACACAGAGCTGTCCAACCTAGGCTGCATCATGGACGAAATCTTTGGCCCTGCAAACCGACTTGCTTGTGCGCCAGTGCGCTCTGAACCAAGTGGAGGGAAAGATAAAACGGCCCTGCGAACAGGGCACGAATACATTTTGTTCTACACCAAGGGTGACCAATCAAGTCTTGTCAAAGAAGAGAAGACAACTGGGAAGCTTGACCTCAAGGACAGCAAGGGCCCGTATCGAAAAGGGCGTGAGTTACGAAAGTGGGGTGCAACTTCCGACCGATCAGATCGACCGACGTTGTGGTTCCCCATTACTGCACCCAATGGTGGAGAAGTATTCCCAATCAAGAATGACGGGTCTGACGGCTACTGGCGTTGGAGTCCTGCTCACGCAGGTATGTCAGAGTTATTGGACAATCCTGAGGCTGCTCACTGGGAGAAAACATCATACGACCCAGGGGTTGTTGTAGATGGAGAGACTGAGCGCTGGGTTCCATACGAGAAAATTCGTGACGTAAAAAAATCATTCGGATGGAATACGTGGCTCGATGGCTATGGAACTAACGCCGACGCGACTGCAGTAATCAAGGCAATCTTTGGAAACAAGAAATTCGACACCCCGAAACCACTATCACTAATCGAATGGATTATCGCCCTGCATGGCAACACAGACGGCATCGTCTTAGACTCATTCGCAGGCTCAGGAACGACCGCACACGCCGTGCTTAATTCAAATATGTACGACGACGCAGATAGAAAATTCATCCTCGTAGAGCTCAGCGACTACGCAGAATCAATCACGGCAGAGCGGGTCAAACGAGTGATCGACGGATACCGCACCGATAAGGATGAAGTGCCCGGAACAGGAGGGTCATTCTCTTTCTACGAGTTAGGCGCGCCACTACTTCTCGCAGGTGACTTGAACCCAGAGGTGCCTCTTGAGCGGGTTCGTGAGTATGTGTGGTTCACCGAGACGGGGCAGCCGTTCTCGAATCCGCCCAGTGCCCATCCGTATTTCTTAGGACGGCATGAGGATGCATCGTTGTTTTTCGTATATGAGCCGGATCGGGCAACGGTTTTGGATCGTGACTATCTGGCTTCGATCCCTCCTGAGTGTGCGGCTAGTTCGTATGTGATTTATGCCGACACGTGTTTGTTGTCGGATGAGGAGCTGCGCTCTCTGAATATCACGTTCAAGAAGATCCCTCGGGATATCACCCGTCTCTAAGGAGTGTTGGTTATGGAGTTGAAGAAGTATCAAAACCGGGTGATCGCCGATCTAGAGGATTACCTCACCCAGCTCAACGAGCAGCCTACGCTGAGCGATGCTTTTAAGGTGTTTTGGGAGTCTCGCCAGATTGAGGTTGGCACCCCGCAGATGCCGGGCTACCAGAATGTGATCGATGGTGTTCCGCACGTGTGTTACAAGGTTCCAACTGGCGGTGGGAAGACGTTTTTGGCGTGTGCGTCGGTGAAGCCGATATTTGAGGCTTTGCCGCCGACGCGGAAACAGGCTGTGGTGTGGCTGGTGCCGTCGGATTCGATTTTGACGCAAACCTTGGCGGCGTTGAAGAATCCGGCCCATCCGTATCGGCAGAAGTTGAACGCTGATTTTGGTGGCCGTGTTGAGGTGTATTCGAAAGAAGAGCTGCTAGCTGGGCAGAATTTCAGCCCGTCGACCGTGGCTGAGCAGCTGTCAGTGATGGTGCTCTCGTATGATTCGTTCCGCTCACGAACAAAGGACGGACGCAAGGCATACCAAGCTAATGGGAATCTCGCCTCGTTCGCGACCGCGTTTGGTGCCCCGGAGCAACCGATCGAGAACGCGGATGAAACAGCACTGTTCCAGGTGATTAACCAGTTGAATCCCGTCGTTATCGTGGATGAGTCGCATCACGCGACGAGCTCGTTGAGTCTGGAGATGCTCACGAATTTCAACCCTGCATTCATTCTTGATCTAACCGCAACCCCGAAGCGGCAAGCGAACGTGATCTCGTATGTGGATGCGCTCTCACTTAAGAACGAGAGCATGGTCAAACTTCCGGTCATCGCATACAACCGGGCGTCACAAAAGGATGTCGTTACGGACGCGATCGACCTGCGCCGTTCACTAGAAATCGCTGCTACACAGCAGTATGAGAATGGTGGCGCTTATATTCGCCCAATCGTGTTGTTTCAGGCTCAGCCAAAGACGAGCGAGGACGCTACATCGTTTGAGCGGCTGCGTGACAAGCTCGTCAAGGCGGGTATTCCTGCCGAGCAGATCGCGATCAAGACCGCCGACGTAAACGAGCTTAAAGGCGTTGACCTGCTCAGCAAGGAGTGCCCGATCAGGTTCATCATCACCGTGAACGCGTTGAAGGAGGGCTGGGACTGCCCCTTCGCCTACATTCTGGCGTCGTTGGCGAACAAGACCAGCCAGGTCGATGTTGAGCAGATCCTTGGCCGTGTTTTGCGCCAACCCCACGCCAGGAAGCAGCCGAACACGTTGTTAAACATGAGCTACGTGCTGACCTCTTCAAACGATTTCGGGACCACGCTCAATCAGATCGTTGCGGGGCTCAACAGTGCCGGATTCTCCAAGCGTGACTTCCGCGCAGCCGATCAAGTCGCTTTCGACTTCACTGGCACGAACCAGCCAAGCAAACCCGCCCCAACGTCCCCAGTCCCAGGGGAAGATATGGACGTTGAAGAGTTCCTGGAGTTCAATGAAGAACAGGTTGCAGCTGATTTAGATGCGCGAGAAGAATCCGCTAGTTCACCAGAGCCTTCGGCGGATCCGACGGTTGCTTCGATGATCGAGCAGGCGGCTCAGCAGGGTGCGGACTATGAGCAGGAGGCCGAAGAAGCCGCACAGATGGGTGAGGGCTTCGTGCCTTCAGATTTGGAGGATGCTGTGGACACGAGCTTCGTCAACCACGAATTCGCTGACGAGATCGAAACCCTTCGCCTTCCCCAATTCGTCATCCAAGAACCCGGATCAGCATTGTTCCCGACCGCTCATGAGGGATACAACGAACTTAAGCACGAGGCACTAGCCGGTGACTTTGACTTAAAGACGAAAGACATCGACATTGACCTGTCGACGGCAGACGAGCAGATGTACAAGATCGACGTGCGAAAAGACTCCGAGGTTCCTAAAGCCTTCCGGATGTCGAGTACCGATCAGAAATTCATGCGCGAACACTTCTCGAAACTGAGCGTCGAAGGACAAAAGCGCAACACGGCAATCGCCATCTACGATCGGATCAAACCGATCAATTCGATCACTGACTCTGACTTGCGCGCATACATTGTGCGGATGGTTGAGGCCTTCGGCACCGAGCAGCTGTTGACCTATCAAGAGCACCCGCATGCGGTAGCAAGCAAGGTCAAACAGAAAATTGACGGCCTTTTGGAAGCGCACAAAGTCAAGAGATTCTATGAGGATATCGAGACCCGCCGCGTTGATGTTCAAGCGTTATACGCGTTTCCGAAAGCGATCCAGCCCATTCATGCCTCCTCCCTGATTGGTGGCTCCCTGTATGAGGCCGAAGACAAGATGAACGGCTTTGAGCTCGAACTCGCTGGTCGCTTCTCCGGCATGAACAATGTTCGCTGGTGGCACCGGATCATTGAACGCAAGGGCTTTTGCCTCAACGGTCCGTTCAACCACTACCCAGATTTCGTCGTGATGACCGCTAGCGGCACCATCGTGGTTGTCGAGTCCAAGGGCGAGCATTTGAAGAACGACGATTCTAACCGCAAGATCAGGCTCGGCCGGGCGTGGGCGAACATGTCTGGCAATGACTACCGCTACTACATGGTCTTCGAAGATGGCGTCACTCCGCCTGACGGGGCGGTCACTTTGTCGGAGCTCGTACGTATCCTCGAAAAGCTGTAGGCGGGAAGGACACCTCTTGGGAGAAGACGAGATGGCACAGGCAACGATCACGCCAACGCTGCGCGGCGACACATTCGCGTCCACGTTCACCGAAGTGGCCCATTCGAACACGTTAGGTCTTCGAAACGACGAACAGTTACGCCTGTTCCATCTGTCTATCCAAAACAACCGCTTCGACCACACAGCCCTCATCAAGTTCCTCAAACGCAACGTTGGGCGCTACGTCTTCTCCCGCGCCGAATACGAAGGCTACAAACAGCGAGACGATCTCGAAGAAGTTGCTCTCGACGCGGTAAACCGGATGCGTTCACAACAAGACGGCATGGGGTTAGGTGAAATCTTGCTCTACGTCCTGCTCGAACAAATCCTCGAAGCACCCAAAGTGATGAGTAAGATCGAGCTCAACCAGGCCCGAGGCCAGATCCACAGCCGCTGTGACGCCATCCACCTACTCACACCAGACGGTCAGCGAACCACCAGCAGCATCGTGTTTGGAACCTCCAGCGTGGTCGGCAACATTGGGGATGCCATCACTGCAGCATTCGACCGCGTTGTAGATATAGAACAGAATCGCTCAGACGAGGTTCAGCTCGCCGAGCAAACTGTGTTCACCAAGACCCTCGACCCAGCAACAGCAAACTACGTCAAAGATCTGCTAATCCCGAAGCCGGGTGGGGCACCCGTGTTCGATACCGCTTATTCGATGTTCCTGGGCTATGACATCGGTCTCGATCCGAAGAACTACAGCAACCAGCAGTATCGGGCTGTGCTCGATCAGAAAATGCAGGGAGATATCGCCGCGCACGCCCAAATGATCGCCAACGAAATCAACACCCGAAACTTGGATAATTACTCGTTCTACATCTATGTTTTGCCACTCAACGAAGTAGACGTTGACGCGGGCGCGATCATGGATGGGCTCGTGGGTGGGCCAGGTGGTAGCCATGTCTGACAAGCAAGTAACCGTCGGCGATCTCGTATTTTCTGACATCGACTCCAACGAATTCCTCAAACAGCTGTACGCCAACCTGCTCTACAACTACGGCTTACATCGGTTGGGGCTGGTGGATCGTCAACCATACGACGTGGATCTTGAAGCAGTACTGCGATTCGCTGACCTGCTGTCGAAATCAACCCACCCCACCAATCGTGACCGGCACAGGGTGTGGGCGCAAGAAATCGCGCTCCTGTGCCACATTCTCTACCCACAAGACGCGCGAACGAAAGCATACGTTCCTGCAATCTTCACCACGCTAGGTAACTACCCAGGCCTGAAGCAGTTGGGTGTGACTTCCGATGCGGGCATCCTCGACGCCGCATTCAACGCCTAGCAAGCCGAATACCTCACCGTGCCCGGTGATAAGTCGATGAAGTTTTTCGCGCCGCAAAAGAAGATCTACGACCGCCTGAACGACGGCAAGTTTTCCTTCTCGGCCCCAACGTCACTGGGCAAGTCCTTCATCATGCGCACCTTCATCACCAACCAGATCAAATCCGGGGTGACAGCCAACTTTGCGATCATCGTGCCGTCAAAAGCGCTGATCAACGAGACCCGCTCGAAACTGATCGCTGACCTCGGCGAAGACCTTGAACGGCACAACTATCGAATCGTCAGTGCCGCTGGTGACATCGTGCTCGAAGGCGATCACAACTTCATCTTCGTGCTCACCCCAGAACGCTTGCTTTACCTTCTGATCGGCAAACCTGCAATCGAATTCGAGTACGTCTTTTTCGACGAATCACACAAACTCTCAGGCAAGAACAGCCGCGCCCCGTTCTACTACCAAACCGTGACAATCCTTCAACACCGCCACAGACCACCACACTTCATCTTCGCTTCACCCAACATTCCCAACCCAGAGGTATTCCTAAGGCTGGTTGATCCAAACTCTGACGAAAATGAAACCAACGCGGTCGCAACCCAGTATTCGCCAGTCGCGCAATTCAAATACCTCGTCAACCTGCACGAGAACACCATTTCCAGCTACAACGACCACACCCAAGAATTCACGCACCTAGCCTCACTTCAAGCTCAGGACGCTACCGCACAGGGCGTAACCCGATTTGTTAGTGAATCATCACGAGGTTCAGATCATCGTGGGCAAACCATCGTGTTTCATTCTGCCCGGCATCACGCAGTGCAAGCGGCGCGTGACTATGCCCAGGGTTTGGCAGACCTCAACGATAAAGACTTGGACGCTCTCGCAAAAGACATCGAACGCGACGTCCACGAGGACTACTACCTCAGCGGTCTCATCCGTAGAGGCGTCAGCTACCACATCGGCTACCTCCCGCCAGCGATCCGCGAACGCATCGAAGGCCTGTTCCGCGAAGGCAAAATCTCGACACTATTCTGCACCAGCACGCTCCTCGAAGGAGTCAACCTTCCCGCCGACAACCTCGTCATCACAACCAACAAAATCGGCAGAGCAGGAATGACAGCAGTCGACTTCAAGAACCTGATCGGCCGAGTCGGGCGTATCGAGTTCAACCTCTACGGCAACGTATTCATCATCGTGGGCAACCAACTTGCATCCGAGCAAAAGGCCAAGGAACTCCTACAAGCGAACGTTCCTGTACAGAAGCTATCCGTGCAAACTGACTCACAAATTATCAGCAAGAAAATGAAGCAAGGTGTCGTCAAGGATCTACAGGAAGGTCGCATCGAATTCTCCAAAGGGAATGAGAGCTATGAGCGTTATGATATGAAACGCAAATTCGGTCTCATGCTCTTGCGCGACATCACTACCGGACGTCAAAGCCTGGTGCGTGAAGAATTCTCTGACTATCTTGACGAACAGGCTACCAACAGCATTATTGCTACTTTCTCGCGACGCGAAGGCCAACAAGATGACGATATCAATGTCTCCGTTGACCAGGCAGAAGCGCTGACGCACGCAATCCAAGCTGGACTCCAGTATCCACAACTTTCTCCAAAGGGAAAGTTCAGTTACGACGAGACCCTCGCGTTTCTTCAGCGGCTTGCCTCAATCTTCAAATGGCGAATTTACAATCCCGAGACGTTAGGGAGAACAACCAAGGGAAGTGACCAGCTCGCTATGCTGTCCTGGTACACCGTCCTCCTGTTGCAGTGGATGGAGGGACACGGTTTGCGTTCCATCATGAATCGTGCAATCGAGCATCACCGGAAAACTGGAATTGTGTGGATCAATCGGCAACCGAATCGCTACCTAGATTCGAAAGAACACCGAAACCTTGTTTTTAGTGACACGCTTGAAGCTATTGAGCAAGTAATCCTTTTTGAGCTATCGAATTACTTTCTTAAATTCTCCAACGAATACAAGAAGGTCCACGGAAAAGAGCAGTTCGACAACGACTGGTACGAATACGTCGAGTACGGCACAACGAAACAGGAAACCATCCTTCTCCAACGACTCGGATTCACCCGCGAGAGCGCCACTTACATTCGAATCAACGTCTCCAATGCAATCTTCCTTCACGAAGGAAAACCCCACCTGAACCCGATTCTCCTCGAAAGCTCGAACATCAACGTCCGCAAAGAAGCCAACGAAATCAGATACAACGTGCCAGAAGCCTTCTCGATGCCAGATTTCTTGTTCTAACACCCTCGTCTGATACCCGCTAACGCAAGCACTCGCGCAGACCCCCTTAGGTCGAAACGTGCCCCTGCCGCGCGGACGTTATGGCGACGAGCACCAGATCACCGGACCTCCAGCGAGCCAACGAACAACCCCAGAAACGACAAAACCCCTGCTCAACAGGGGTTCAAGGGCTCAAGCGGCTTTTATCATTTTCGACGTCTAAGTATCCAATAGAACGTCACTCTGGATACAAAGAGTCCCGGTCCCGCCGGGAAGTGTTCGGAGTGGCGTTTTCGCTGTTCTGGGGCGGTTTTCGGGGCGTTGAGGTCGGGTGCGTGGAGCTGTGGAGCAGCTCCCAGTTGGGGCGAATCAGGGCCTCGGAGGGGTACCTCAGGGGCCTGCTCGGTCCGTCGAGGCTGGAAGCGTCAAAAAGTACGGCCCCGCGTCAAAAAGTATGGGGCTTGCGTCAAAAAGTATCGAGCAAGCGTCCAAAGGTTCACCTTCGGCGATTAGTAGTACTCACGGATGTATTCGTGAGCCTTGTCGAAAACGTCGGTGGACTTGATCTTGAACTTGACGACCAATATCAGTCGCAGTTGGCGGCGAACCTCTCGGTCCCCCTCGCTCGTAGACTGCCAACCGTCGAAGCGTACCTGCCTAACGACATTGTCGATCTCCTCGACGACCTTCTCCACGATGATAGGCGTGGACTCGCTTCGCACGGTCTCGAACAGCTCCGTAAGTGCTGCCTTGCCGCGTTCCTCGCGTGGCACCTCGCCGGCTTCTTTCTCGGCCTGCAAGGTGTCGCGGCCTAGTTCGAGGAGTTCGCGCAGGAAGTCCAGGCTGTGCTGCTGCGCGTCGGCATAGCGTTTGCGCAGATCCTGTAGTCGCTTACCCAGGGCAATGAAGAGGGGATCGCCCGCGTGTTTGGCAATGCGCTTGGAGACGATCTTGGCGAGTTCATCTGGGTCCACGGTGCCGCGCCCACCGAGCATCAGGTCCTCGACCAAGTCTGCATCCAGGACGATAGTTTCCAGATCTCGGCGCGGCAGGTCTACCTGTACGTGCTCGTGGATGAGGGCAAGGGTCTTTCCGCCGAGCGCATGCCAAAGGAGCCTGTTTGAGGTCTCTGCTGGGCGGGTGGACTGGTAGACAGCAGTCAGCCAGGTGTAGTCGCGCTTGTATTCGGCCAGGAATGGTGCAGGGCTTAGTGCCTCCCACAGTTGGTGCACTATCGAGTAGGCCTTAGCGAAAGCATCGCGGCGGTCTTCGCCGAGCATTTCCTGTGCGGCTTGAAGTGCTTCCCATCCGTCTTGCGTGCGGTCCACGCCAGGGAAGAATGCGAGAGCAGCCTGCATTGCCGGCGGGAATTGGTCCACCAGGTCATCGAGATTCTTGATGACGTCTCGAACGGACTGGTCATCGAAGGACAGCGCGTTGGCGAGGTCATCGAACACTCCCAGGTAGTCCACCACCAGCCCGTAGGCCTTGTTTGGCGGGTAGACACGGTTGGTGCGGGTGATGGCTTGCAGCAGTGTGTGGTCGTGCAGGGGCTTGTCGAGGTACTGTGCCTGCAAGATGGGGGCATCGAAGCCGGTCAGCAGTTTGGCGGTGACGATGACGATCTTGAGGGGATCATTCGGGTTGTTGAATCGCTCGAGTAGGCGGTCCATTTGGCTGCGATCTGGTGTCCATTGATGCCACTCGGGCGGGTCGGTTTGTGCCGAGCTCATGACCACGGTGCTGGCCTCAGTGGGAAGGTATTTGTCCAGTTCGTGCTTGTAGGCCACGCACATTTCTTTGTCGTAGACCACCACCTGCGCTTTGAAGCCTTGCGGGGCGACATGCGACTGGAAGTGCTCTGCGATGTCGGCGGCCACCTTGGCCACGCGGTCAGGGGCCTTGATGAGCACCTCAATGCTGGATGCCTGTTTGGAGAGTTTCGTGCGATCCGCTTCGGTGAGCTCGTTTTCCCGTGTCAGCTCCTCAAACGCGATATCGATAGCGTGCTCATCGAGGTGCATTTCAGACAGGCGAGGCTCAAAGTTCAGCGGCAGCGTGGCTCCGTCGCGCTGGGAGTCTTGGAAACTGTATCGGGAGAGGTACCCGGATTCGTCGCTGGGGTCTCCAAACCACTTGAAGGTGTTGTGGTCGCGCTTGTTGATGGGCGTGCCGGTGAGGCCGAAGAGGAACGCGTTCGGCAGTGCGGTGCGCATGGCGCGGCCTAGGTCGCCCTCCTGGGTACGGTGGGCTTCGTCGACCATCACAATGATGTTGTCGCGCTCATCGAGCGCCTCGGTGATGTCACCAAACTTGTGGATCATGGTGATGATGACCTTGCGACTACCAGCATTCAGCAGGTCTTTCAGTTCTGCTTTGCTACCCACCTGCACCATATTGGCCACGTCAGCGGCCAGGAACGTTGAAGTGATTTGCGCATCCAGGTCGGTGCGGTCGACCACCACCATGACTGTGGGCGACTTCAACTGTGGCTGGGCGCGCAGTTTGCGCGCGGTGAACACCATCAGCAGTGATTTACCAGAGCCTTGGAAATGCCAGATCAGCCCCTGCTTTTTCTTGCCTTCCAGCACACGGGCAACGATTTTGTTGGCGGCTTGGATCTGTTGAAAGCGGGCGATGAGCTTGATGCGCCGATGTTGACGGTCGGTGCCGAAGGTGGAGAAGAACCGCAGGAAGTCCAAAATCACCTCGGGCTGCAGGAGGCCGTCGATGGCATTGCCGACCTTGGTTAGGCCAGGTACTGCGTCGGAGGGTTCGTCTTCATCGCGCCACGGCCCCCATTTTTCTATCGGCATCCCTACTGAGCCGTAGCGGAGCTCTTTTCCGTCTGTGGCTACGCTAAACACATTGGGCACGAAGAACTGGGAGGCTTCCACCTCGTACTCGTCGTGAATCTGTTGGGCACCATCAAGCCAGGTCTTCGACGGCCCCACTGCAGTCTTGGTTTCTACCACCACGAGTGGTAGCCCGTTACACCAGATCACCACGTCAAAGCGATTGGTTTCTTTGCCTTGCCGGAAGGTAACTTCGCGCGAGACCATCCATTGGTTTGAGGAGTCGTCCTCCGGGTGGTCGAAATCAATGAGCCTCACGGGCACGTGCTCGCCACTTTCGCCAAAGGGCATGGATTTATCGCCGGTGAGCCAGGCAGTGAACTGCTCGTTAGCTACCACCGGATGCGGGGTGTGGGTCGCGTCGAGCAGGATGCGCCGCAGGGCGGTGATAACCTCATCAGCGCGTGACTCCTGGGCTGCGATCTCAGGGTTCAAGCGAATCAGCGCCGCACGCAGAGGACCTTCAAGCAGCACCTCGTGTGTGTCACGCGGCAGGTCGTGACCCTCAATACCCTGCACGTCGAGGCTGGCCACCCGGTCAAACACAAAATCTCGCACAGTCGGATTCTCAGCGAACATCAGAGCCTCCAAATATCGAAAATTGAATCTCCATTGCAAAGCTAGCGAGATTCTGAGACTCAAACTCGATAGCAGACTGCGTTGCCTGGATAAAGTTCAAAACTTCTTGAATGTGAAACTGCTCTTCTATCGCCACGAGCGGAACCCGACATTCGGCTAGAGTTTTACCCGACAAAGAAGGCTGTGCAGTTTGTGAAGCATAAGCATTTAGACCTAGTAGCTTCAACAACAGTGCAATGTAGTCCAATGAGACAAAAAGCTCTGGATTTTTTATTTTGACTATCAGCGCATTGTCTGTAATCCAGGCTGGAGCCTCCACCTTATGTACGTTACCGCAGTAAGCGCCAACACGACCAATAATGATGGCATCGGCTTCAGTGTTTGAACTGCCGTGGTAACCAGCAATACCATTTCCGCCATAAACGGGAATCTGACCCTCGATAAAGTTCTTGGCGGGAAGAAAACTACCACTCGACACTTGAAATAACTCGGAAAATTTTGCAGTCTCAGCATTCCGAAATCGCTCAGCTAGCCATTTTCCAAACCCATTCCGAGTGTCCGTGGCTTCAAGAATCAGTGCTTGAGACTTGAGTGTCGCCAGGTGACTCTTAACAGCCCATAGGAGGTCGGCGATGCGGTGTTGTTCTTCGATAGGTGGGAGCAGGAACTCGTAGGCCGCGAGGGCTTTCCAACTGGTGCGAGGAGACATCGAGCCCGCCGAGGTTTGCAGCGCGGTATCGAAGAACTCGTCTGAGCTCACAAGGAAAGGTAGAAAACGCGCATCGAGTCGATCGTCCTTCGGCTCGAAGACCAGGATGTCGCCAGAGCACACTGCATCGAAGGAGGCAACAGCGACCTTACGCAGGTATGCGCGTCGCTTCCCGAACAGCACCTGACCAGGGCGTACCCGTCGGGTGAAGCTCACGCCTTCGTCCAAGGTGCCATAGCCTTGCACCTCAAAGTTTCCTGATTCGATATGTTCCAGCCCGATAGTACGGTCGATTCCAATCGACGCGGGGTCTTTCACGCTTTCGTTGACGTTGCGCACCACATCACCGAGCTTGACTCCGGTCCAGGTGCCTTTATCGATGTGCAGGCTCACTTGTTCACCTCCTCGGTGAGAGAATCGAGTAGTTCGGCGAAGGCGGCATCGGTCTGGGCGGCTGCGCGCCGCCACGCGGTGAGCGCCTCGGCAAAGCCAGGACCTGCATCCCCGTTGCCTGCATCGCTGGCTGCGGCTGGGCTGACGTAGCGTGGGATGGCCAGGGTGTAGTCGAGAGCGGCAATGTCATCCACGGTGGCCACGCGGGTAAACCCCGGCTGATCCTGAAATGCCTGGTAGGCGCGCAGGATCTTTTGCTGGTGCTCGCCGAGCAGGAAACTCTGGGCGCTGATGCGGGCGTATTCATCTACCGCATTGATGAACAGGATCTTGTTCTTGCGTTCGGCGGGTTTGTTAGCGCGCAGAATGATCACCACGGCTTCCATGGGGCTGTTGTAGAACAGCCCCGGCCCCAGGCCGATGACCGCCTCGATCAGGTCAGACTCAACAGCAGCCTGGCGCATCGTGGATTCTTCCTGACGGAAGAGCACCCCGTGGGGGAAGAGGATCGCCGCCCGGCCAGTGCGGGGCTCGAGGGATGCGGCGATGTGTTGGAAGAAGGCGTAGTCGGCGCGCCCTTGCGGTGGGGTGCCCCACATGTTGCGCCCATAAGGGTCGTTGCTGAAGAGATCGCGGTCCCAGTTCTTGATCGAGTACGGTGGGTTTGCCAGCACGATATCGAAGGTTTGCAGGTGGCCGTCAGCATTGGTGAACGCCGGATTTTTCAGCGTGTCCCCGTGGGCGATGTGGGCATCTTCGATGCCATGGAGGAACATATTCATCTTGCCGATAGCGCTGGTCCCGTAGTTGAGCTCCTGCCCGTACAGGCTCAGGTTGCGCCATTCCTTGCCCTGGCGTTTCAGCTCTGCCACGGTGGAAATCAACATGCCAGCCGTGCCGCAGGTGGGGTCGTAGCAGGATTCTCCCGGCTGTGGCGCAAGCATCTGCGCCATGAGGTGTACGAGGGTGCGGTTGGTGTAGAACTCCTGGGCGGTATGCCCCGAATCATCGGCGAACTTCTTAATCAGGAACTCGTAGCCCTGGCCGAGCTCGTCCTCGGGGAGGTTTTCCAGGCTCAGGGTGCGTTTGGAGAAGTGCTCGATGAGGTCCGCCAAGGTGGCATCCGGCAGCAGTTCTTTGTTGGACCAGTCGCCGTCTCCGAACACGCCAGCGAGGGTGGTGGGGTTGGCTGCTTCGATGGCGCGCATGATAGTGCGCGCGGTCTCGCCAATGTTGGTGGTGGTTTCGCGCAAGTTCTGCCAGTGGGCACCCTCGGGGATGGCGAAGCGGTGGTTCTCTGGCAGGTCGGCTAGGTCCTCATCGC
This sequence comes from Actinotignum sp. usb-actsch-rep-73, assembly GCF_059082735.1. NCBI lineage: Bacteria > Bacillati > Actinomycetota > Actinomycetes > Actinomycetales > Actinomycetaceae > Actinotignum > Actinotignum sp. usb-actsch-rep-73. Next base: position 25,104 of record NZ_JBHNPV010000069.1, read on the forward strand.
CATACAGGGCGAGCGCCTGGGCGCGTTCTTCGTCGTAGACGTCGCTGATGCGCTTCAAAAACACCAACGGGAAGATGTACTGCTTGTAGTCACCGGCATCGATCAGGCCGCGCAGAAGTTCAGCCGCGCCCCACAGGTAGGACTCAAGCTGTTCTTGGGTGATTCGCTTACTCATCTCGCCTCCTCCGCGACCTCATCCACTGCCGCTGCAGCATCAAACACCAGGCCCCACTTCGCGAGTTCTTCCTCAAGGCGTGCACGTGAGGCTTGCACTTGCTGCCACGTTTCCGTCAGCTGTTCGATGGCGTCTTCCAGGCTGGTGCCGGTTTCACTCTGTGGTTTGGCGACGTAGCGGGCGACGGTGAGGTTGTATTCCTGGGCGCGCACCTCGTCCAGGCTGGCCACGTGCGCAAAATGCTCCTGCACGCTGAACTCCTGGTAAGCCTGTACGATGCGGACGGCGTGCTCACGCTCCAAGGTGTTCTGGTTACGCCCCTTAGTGAACAGCTCCGAGCCGTCCACAAAAAGGATCTTGCCTGCTCGCTCAGGCTGTTTGCTGGTACGCAGCACCACAATCGCGGGAGCCAGCCCCGTGCCGTAGAACAGGTTGGGGGCCAGCTCGATCACTGCCGCGATGAGGTCACGCTCGATGAACTCGCGGCGAATCGTTGCCTCGTTATCCCCAGACTTACTATTCACATCACCACGGAACAGTGCGCCCTGTGGCACGACCACGGCTACCTTGCCCGAGCCGGGTTTGGCGGATGCCACCATGTGTTCGATCCATGCCCAGTCCGCATAGCCCGCAGGTGGGGTACCTCCGAGCAGGTTTCGGCCCCACGGGTCCGTCTCCCACGCATCGCGCCCCCAGTTTTTCAGCGAAAACGGTGGATTCGCGATCACGTTGTCGAACTGTTGCAGGCGCTCACCGGCGTGGAAAGCGGGAGCTCGCAGGGTGTCCTCACGCACGATGTTGAATTCCGGAACCCCGTGCAGTAGCAGGTTCATGCGAGCAATCGAAGCCGTCGTGAGTGTCTTTTCCTGCCCATACAGTTTGCCCCAGAGCAGGCGCGGATCATGCCCCTGTTCCTTGGCATGGGCGATGACCTCGATGAGCATGCCAGCCGTGCCGCAGGCAGGATCATAAGTGGTCTGGCCCGGCTGAGGATCCAGGATTTCCACCATCATGCGCACCACTGAGCGCGGGGTGTAATACTCGCCCGCTTTCTTGCGGGAGAGGTCCGCAAACCGCTTGATCAGGTACTCGTAGGCCTGCCCGAACACGTCCGGTGCCACATTCGCATTTGACAGAGTCTTGGTGGAGAAGTGCTCGAGCAGATCCAGCAGGCGCTCATCGGGCAGTTTGGCTTTGTTAGTCCAGGCAGCGCTGCCGAAAATCCCACCGAGTTGGTGAGGATTATTCGCTTCGATCAAGCGGAACGCGGTCACGAGAGCTTGCCCCACGTCCTTCGTTGTCGAGCGAACGTTCTCCCACGAAGCCTGCTCAGGGATGACAAAGGAGTAGTTCTCTGGCAGTGCAGCGAAATCTTCGTCGCCGCCTGACTGCGAGAGCGCCAGTTCGTATTCTTCCTGGTGCACGTCATTGAGACGCTTGAAGAACATCAGCGGAAAGATGTAGGCCTTAAAGTCGGCCTGGTCGATCCCGCCGCGCAGCAAATCGGCAGCAGCAGCGAGGTACTGCTCCAATTCACTGAGGGTTAGTTGCTTGTTGGTCACTAAATGTTCCTTGGATTGTTTCTAAGTTCTATTGGCTAATGTTCTCTTGGCTTGGACGTCGTTCTAAAACAGCCACGTCGCCTAGCCCGCATTCGAGTGCTTCGCATATGCGCACGAGTACTGCGGTTGTGACGTTCTCGTCCCGGCCGAGTTTGGCGATCGTGGATGCCGAGATTTTCGCCTTTTCGCGGAGGTCCTGTTTGCGCATTCCTTTGTCGATCAGTGTTTTCCACAGGGGTTTGTAGCTGATCTTGAGCTTGGTGGATTGGCTACTCATGTGGGTGTTCTCCCGGCTCGTAGACCCCGTTGAGGTAGCCGTAGCGGCCCTGGTACGGGTCTTTGCTGAATCGGATGGCTGTCGTGTTGGGAAGTGCGTCGAGGTCCACCCCGCTGAGGAGATTGAGGTTCTCGCACAGGATGACCTGACGGTTTGTGGTTGTGCAGGCGATGTAGTCCAGTAGTTTCTGTCGCATGGAGTCCGGCGCTGTGAGCTGGCTGTCGTCGAAGTTTTTCAGCGGTGAATCAATGATGAGGAACTGCGGTGCGTGGGGTGAGCGTTGATCGAGGTACTCATGGAAGGCGACCATCACCACGGTGTTGAGCAAGGCGGCGAAGCCTTTACCCTCCTTGGTGTCCTTTCGGTATCCGTCGATCGTCACGTCGAGGGTGGCCTCGTCGAATACCGCCGTGTCAGCAGAGGGAAAGCCGATTTCATGGAGGATCCGACGAATCGTGGTGTTCATTGAGTAGATGAAGTCCGCGTTGAAAAACTCCATAGGCTTGTATGGTTCCCGCTTCTCAGCCGCTTGCGGCCCCAGATCAGTCAGGGCCAGGATTGTTTCCTGGAGCTGCTCGAGACGCGCTTGTATACCCGCTACCTCCTTGAGCGTGCGAACCTCACGCGTCAGCTGTTCTTGGCGCGGCGTGATCGTGTGAGCGATTCTATCTTGAAGTTCGGCATGCTTGAGCACCAGGTCAGCTCGCTGTTGGGTCAGTTCCGACATCATGTAGTCCAGCTCGGCCAGGTTGGACCGTGCACCCGAGAGTTGCTCTTCTAGGCGAGTGCGCTGGACGTCGATTTGTTCCTGACTGGGATGGTTCATGCTCGCGTCTACTGGTTGCTTACAGTAACCGCACATGTTGATGTTCAACGTGTCGGGATCAACGCTTGCCCCGGCGAGGAACTCGAGCCGGTGCAGGTCTGCTTCCAGGTGGCTGATGAGTTCTTGACGCTGGTATTTGTCTACTGCAAACGCAGCGACGTTCTCATCGATCTCTTTGATCTTGGTGGTGATCGTTCGCCCGGTGGCGTTGAGCTCGATCTGGTCTCGACGGAGCTGGTCGAACTCGGCGTTGAGGGTAGCGAGTTCCGCTTCGATATCGCGGCCCCGGTACTGCTCCTCTACTTTCCTGAGCTCCGTCTCCTTCTCTCGAGCTGCCTCAACTTGCCTGGTGATGAACTGCTTGACTGATCGCTGGCGGATACGGCGATCTTTGTCGGATTCTTGAGGCTCAATGTCATCGAAGTTTTCGTCTTGCGCGAGCACAAGCAGAGTCGACAGTTCCGCAGTACGAGTGACGTAATCGTTGGCTCCACCCCTGCGCAAGATTGTTGAGTCGAGCCGATCAATGTAGCTCTCAGGCACGTACAGCAGGTGGTAAAGGCTGCGCCATGTCAGCGCCTGGCTCTCCCAGCTGGAATTCTTGATGACCTTGCGGCTGGGCTTGAAATCGAGTAGCGACACTAGGAACGAGTTCAGATCCGTCTTGGGATCCTTCTCGTCTCGCTTCACGCTGTAGACCTTGCTGTCAGCGCCAGGCTGTGGACTGACAACGTAGTCTCCTCCGATGCTGCGTCGCAGGGTGATGATTTCTCCCTCGGCGGTGACGAGGTCGATTTCTGCGGTGCAGTAGTCCGAGTCATCGGTGAAAGGGACGAGGTCCCCGCCCATGACGAAGTCGATAGTGCGGGCGACGCGGGTTTTCCCAGTGTTCGATGGTCCGGCAATGACGTTCAGGCCCTGTGTGAGCGTGATCGTGGAGGGGGCGCCGTGGTTTGGGTATGCGCGAATCTCGCTAATCCAAAGTCCGCTCATGCTTCCTCCTTCACACCGATCAGGTGCAGCGTGTCGTTGCGTAGGGCCGCCAATGCTGCTGCGACATAGCGTTGGTAGTGCTGGGCGTAGCTAGAAGACACGTGGCTCACCAGGTGGGCACCAGACTCGGATATGGTGAAGCGCGGCACGTCACCAGCATGGTCTGCATAGGCGTAACCGTGTGCCACGAGCAGCTGGATTGCCTCGTGAGCTTTGCTTCGGCGCTGCGTGTAAATCGCATTAACGAAGGCCGTGGACCCGTGCAGGTCGGTTCTGCCGAGACCGAAGTGTCTAGCGTAGGTTGCTGCAAAATCGGCGTCAGCAAGCTCGGTCGCTGTCACCGCGGTTTCAAGCTTGTCTAGGGCGACAAGTAAGCGCATGCAGTTTTCGAACTGGGAGTTGAAGATTGTGCTGCTCATGATGACCACTCGATTCGGTCCTCGTTGACCAGCATGTGCGTCATACCTTGCTTGTGGCTCGCAGCAAACAAGTCAGGGATGCTCGTTAGAACAGACCCCCCTACCTGATAATGGCTAGCCTGCCCAAGCGTCTTCAGCATCCGCTCGTAACCGTCAGGGAAAACATCTGACATCCACGTGGTTTCGAGGAAGTCGTCAAGATCATCCTTGATCCGTTCAAACTGTTCATCCCCATCATCTGGGCGAATCTCCTGCAGGTTACGGTGACGTCCGACAGCGGACCAGTAATGGGTGCGCTGACGGACCAAGAACTTCGCGTACTTACCCGGAAGAGCCTTCAGCTGCTCGAAGGAGACGGGCTCCTTCCCAAGTTTTTCGGCGATCGCGTCAAGCGCGCGTTGCACGTAGACCTCTTCAGGCGCTAACTCCTCAGGGACGGGCGGAGCTGGAGAAATTGCGATGCTCGAGGTCCCGATCTGGAGCGAATTGCCGGAAATACGGCCGGTAGATAACGGGTAGGTCTGTACGCCGGGGATGACGATTTTCTCGTCGCCGCCTTGGTCCCGCAGGAGGTCATTTCCCTCAGCGTTTGATTTGACGACTTCTTTGATGAGCACATACACGGCCTTCGGAACATCAATCGGTTTGTTGATCTGTAGGCCGTCCTTACGAAGCTTGAGTGCAAGATCCCTGATTGCATCGCCGGTAGAGGTATCTCCCCACAGTGCGATGATTCTCTGCTCGCTGATGGCGGGCAAGATGCGTCTTGCGGTGTCCTCTGGTAGAGGCCGTTTTCCATTCCAGATCTTGTTGAGGTCTCGTCGATCGATACCTCTCAGCCATCCAGCAGGGATGGTGTTCTTGCTGCACTCGTTTTCAGGTAGCCGACCTGGGAGGAGCTTTTCGTCGCAAGCCCGGTCAAAGAAGTCAAGAACGAATCCACGGTCGCCTTTGACGTCGAGAGATAAGGACGGCCGGATAGTCCGCAATAGCAGACCTAGAGCAAACTCTGGCTGAGGAAGGCGAGCCATCTTGCCTCCTTTCGCCTTCTTTCGCCTCCTTTCGCCTCCTGTCAAAACAGGGGGCTTTCTTAGTGTTGAAAACAAGCCATCCACCGGCGTAGGCGCATCGACCACTGTGGCCCATGTTACCAGCCGGTGTAGGCGGACCGAGAGAAAAACTCGGCAAAAAGGACGAATCAGGCTGATTGGGAGGAGGTGAACCGAGATGACGAGTCAACGTCGAACTAGCAAGGCTGCTGCTTCTGCCGCATCGAAGGTCATGCGTGACCAGCGGTATTCCAAGGCGGCTAAGACCGCCGCAGCTTCTGCTCTGTCCCAACGGGCTCCCAAGTCCAAGGGTGGCAAGAAGTAACCGGTTGGGGGTGTCTGGCCTGGTACCGGCCGGGCACCCTCCCACCTTCACCGAGATCTTTCGATGACACGCGGGACAGCTGCCCGCACCCAACTTATTTCAACAATCCGCGCGGAGATTCGCCCTTCTGGACGTCCAGGGCAGGTCAGTCACTCAGGCACGCATGCCTGGGTGGTTGGCCTGCCCTGTTTTCGTCCCCGTGGTTGATCTTCGCGCACCACCAACGTCCAGGTGGAGTCGGGCCTCCGTCGCAGTAAGCGACAGGAGTCCACCATGGCAGGCAACGCCACCACACCAAAGCCCTACACAATCCGGTTCACAAAGGACTTTCGGGGTAAGGAACACGTCCATTTCCGTATGCCCACGACGCGCGGCGGCGCGTGGGTTGAGCTTTATGATTTGCCGGCTGATGCGCAGTTTCGTCGGATGATCTTCGACGAGGAGTATCTGCCTGAGTGGAAGCTCGAGTACCTAGGTGAACAGTATGCCGTGTTCAGGGAACGGGAGAACGCGCGCAAGCATGCCACTAAGGATGGTGGCCGCGAACATGACTTGGATGACCCGTCGACATTTAGACCAAGTGCACGGCGCAGGCTTGCCCAGCAGCTCGACCCGGCGGACAACGCATCACCCGAGACTCTCCTGATGAGGGGCGAGGAGTTCGACCTGGCACGCGAGCAGGTTGAGATCGTGCTCTCCGTGGTCTCGCCCCGACATCGGGGCTGGGTGCGCCTGAATTTGGGCGAAAACCTGAGCTATGCCGACATTGCGAGGACGGAGCATCCCGATGCGAGTAAGGCGGAGATTGACCGGCACGCCAACACAATCGGCACCGCAGTCAAACGCGCCATCAAGAAGATCCATGACCAATTCCCCGACGGCTGTCCGGTTCAACAGCCACGGGAAGACGTATAGGCGACCAACAACCTCAACTGAAAGGACATGAATCATGAGTGGTCGTCATATTCGAGTCGGTATCGACGAGGCGCCGGACCCGGCCGCCGATGTCAACCTCGCACGAGTGAATATCAGGGAGCGCATCCTGCGCTGGCTGTTTGGCCCGATCAACGAGCTGATGTTGATTGTGCCAGGGCGGTGGGTTCATGACGTGACCCTGACTCGACGTTCAACAAAGCCCGAGGTCGATGAGACAGCTCTCAACGCGTCCATCGAGCGTCACCCGGCAGGCAGCAAGCTCACCTACGACAACGGTGGTGCTGCGGCATGAACCCGCAGCACCGCAATGCCCTGGTCGCGGGCATCAACCACACCATGGAGGGCCTTTCCCAGATTGCGCAGGCGCTCGAAGCTGACGGCTGGGAGCAGATTGAGGACGAGTACGCGCTGGCTGGCCACAGGCCTGTTTCCGCCGCGCGCCTCGAGGAACCCTCCTTCCACGCCGAACTTGAGGAACAGATCGAGACACAGCAGGCTGAGGCGGCTTCGATGCGCGAGTACACGCTTGAAGAGGTGCGCGCTTTCCTGGCGGAGCTGTCCCAGCAGGGCTACACCGCCAAGGTGCGCCAGCTCATCCTGGACGCTGGCGCGAAGGCCCTCTCAGAGGTAGACCCGGCCAAGTTCGGCCAGATCATGGCTGGGGCTAAGGAGATCGCCCATGCCTGAAAGCCACGCACTTTTGAGTGCTTCGAGTGCTCACCGGTGGGTGCATTGCCCGCCCTCCGCACTCGCCACAGATGGCGTGGCTGACGCCCCGTCGGACGCAGCGTTGCAGGGTACGGCCGCGCACGCTCTGGCTGAGTACAAGCTCAAGCGGTTCCTCAAGCGCCGCGCCAAGCGGCCTACCTCAGAGTGGATTGATGAGGAGATGGAGGGCCACACCGACGACTACGTCGCCTTCGTGGCCCAGCACCTCGAGTCTGCTCGGGAGCACTGCCCGGACCCGCAGGTGTATGTCGAGCAGCGCCTGGACTACTCCCACCTCGCCCCGGGCGGCTTCGGGACCGGTGACTGCGTGATCGTTGCCGAGCCCACCTTGCAGGTCATTGACCTGAAGTACGGCATGGGCGTTGAGGTGTCCCCGGTAGAGAACCCACAGCTCATGCTCTACGGGCTCGGAGCCCTGGCCGCGTTCGACGCCCTCTACAACATCGAGGAAGTCGCGCTAAGCATCTTCCAGCCTCGTCGCACCAACGTCGAAACCTGGACGATCAGCACCCAGGACCTAATCACATGGGGCGAGAACACGGTCAAGCCGATCGCTGCCCTGGCTGCCCGCGGCGAAGGCGACTACCAGGCCGGCTCGTGGTGTCAGTTCTGCCGCATCGCGCCGACCTGCCGGGTACGAGCCGAAGCCAACCTGGCGCTCGCCAAGCGGGAGTTCACCCCACCAGCCGAGCTGACGGATGCGGAGATCGCGGATGTCCTTGCGAGGATTCCACAGCTCAAAACGTGGGCTGCGGACGTGGAGGCCTACGCCCTCTCCCTCGCGGTGAACCAGGGCAAGACGTGGGACGGGTTCAAGCTCGTCGCAGGCCGGTCTGTCCGCAAATACACCGACGAAACCGCCGTCTCCGAGGCGGCTGAGGCGGCCGGGTACCACGACATCTACGACAAGCGCCTCATCACGCTCACGGCGATGGAAAAGCTGATGGGCAAGAAGACCTTCAACGAGGTTCTCGGCGGCCTGGTGGTCAAGCCGGTGGGTAAGCCGACGCTCGTACCCGAGAGCGACAAACGACCCGCGCTCGACATTCGCAGCGCTGAATCCGAATTCACGAAAACCAGTAACTAACAGAAAGAAGGACAATCATGTCTACTCAGAATCCGACTCGTATCGTCACCGGTGAAGTCCGGCTCTCCTATGCCCACGTGTTCGAGCCGAACTCGATCCAGGGCGGTAAGCCCAAGTACTCGGTGTCGCTGATCATCCCGAAGACCGACACCGCCACCATCACCGCCATCGAGAAGGCCATCGATGCGGCGATCGATGCCGGTACGGCCAAGTTCGGGGGCAAGCGGCCAAACAAGGCCGCGTTGAAACTGCCGCTGCGTGACGGGGATACCGAGCGCGACGACGAAGCCTACGCCAACGCCTACTTCGTCAACGCGAACTCGCTGACCCCGCCGCAGGTGGTCGACGAGAACGTCGCCCCGATCCTCGACCGCTCCGAAGTCTATTCGGGTTGCTACGCCCGCGTGAGCCTGTCGTTCTATGCGTTCAACACGAACGGGAACCGTGGTATCGCCTGCGGGCTGGGCAACATCCAGAAGCTCCGCGACGGTGAACCCCTCGGCGCAGGGCGCATCTCCGCTGAGTCCGACTTCGGCACCCCCGCCGCCAGCGACGACTTCCTCAACTAAGGAGCTCACCGTGATGAAGGACTGCTTCATGGCGATCACCCTCGCTGTGTGGGTCTATGTCCTGATCCCCGTTGGCGTCACGCTACTGCTGTCGTGGATCTCCGACAAGCGTGAAGAACGACGCTTCGCCAAGCTTCTCGAAGAAGAACGAGCACGCGTGACGGCCAACGATATCGCCCGCACTGAAACTGCACCCGAGTAACACCATCACCTTGTGGAGGGGACTGCCGATCACGGTGGTTCCCTCCACATCTGTCCATGAAAGGACTGATCCATGCGCTCATTGGCCTGTGACCTCGAAACGTACAGCCCCGTCAACCTCACCAAGTCCGGCGTGTACCCGTATGCCACTGATCCTGAGTTCGAGCTGCTTCTGTTCGGCTACAGCATCGACAGCGGCGACGTCCACGTCATCGACCTCGCCAGCTGCCAGCAGCTGCCCGACGAGCTGCTTGCCGCACTCGTCGATCCTGGCGTGGTCAAGTGGGCGCATAACGCCGCCTTCGAGCGGGTCGCATTCTCGGCGTGGCTGCGCCGCCACCACCCAGACCTCCTCGCTGAGGAGTTTCTTGATCCGGCGCAGTGGCGTTGCACGATGGTGTGGGCGGCCTACCTCGGTCTGCCGATGAGCTTGGATGCGGTCGGTACGGCTCTTGATCTCGACGTCAAGAAAGACAGCGCGGGCAAGAAGCTGATCAAGCAGTTCTGCACGCCGGCAACACCGAGCGTGTTGAACGGTGGAGGCACCAGGAACCTACCTGCATCTGACCCAACCGGCTGGGCGCAGTTTGTCGACTATAACCGGCGCGACGTCGAGGTTGAGCTCGCAATCCACGACCGGCTCTCGCCATTTCCGATGCCCGAGGCCGAGTGGGACGCCTATGCCCTGGACCAGACCATCAACGACACCGGAATCCTGCTTGACCGCACCCTTGCAGATGCTGCCGTCGCTCTCGACGGCCAACACAGCACGGCGACATTGGTGAGGGCGCGGGAGTTGACCGGCCTGGAGAACCCGAACTCACCGATCCAGTTGAAGGACTGGCTCACCACCAACGGCTGCAAGATGTCGTCCTTGGCGAAGGCAGAAGTCGCAGCTGCGCTAGAGACTGCCACCGGCGTGGTGCGGGAAGTGTTGGAGCTGCGTGGCGACCTCGCGAAAAGCTCGGTGAAGAAGTACCAGGCGATGCACAACGTGGCAGGCAGCGATGGACGGGCTCGTGGGCTCATCCAGTTCTACGGCGCGGGACGCACCGGCAGGTTCGCCGGACGCCTCGTCCAAGTCCAAAATCTGCCTCGAAACTACCTGCCCGACCTCGATGCTGCCCGCACCCTCACCCGACAAGGCAACCTCGACGCGCTCGAACTGCTCTACGACTCCGTCCCAGACACGCTCTCCCAATTGATCCGGACAGCGTTCATCCCTAGCGAGGGTTGCCGGCTCATCGTCGCCGACTACTCCGCGATCGAAGCCCGCGTGATCGCTTGGCTGGCCCGAGAAACATCCACCCTCCGAGCCTTCCGTGACGGCAAAGACCTCTACTGCGAAACCGCGTCGCGCATGTTCGGCGTGCCCGTCGAGAAACATGGCGTCAACGCCGAGCTTCGCCAGAAGGGGAAGATCGCCACGCTGGCCTGCGGTTACAACGGCTCCGTCGGAGCGCTCAAGGCGATGGGTGCGCTGCGGATGGGATTGGCCGAGCACGAACTCAAACCGACCGTCGACGCCTGGCGGGCAGCCAACCCCAACATCGTGCAACTCTGGGCAGACGTCGAGCAGGCCGCCCTCGACGCGATCACTACCCGCAGTACCCTCCGGCTGCGCAACCTGTGTTTCTCGGTCGAGTCGGGCATCTTGTTCATCACCCTGCCCTCGGGCAGACGGCTGGCGTATGTGCAGCCGAGGCTTGGTGAGAACCGGTGGGGCGGCACCTCCATCACCTACAGCGGCGTCACCACGGGCAGGAAGTGGGGTCGACTGGAAACCTACGGCGGGAAACTCGTGGAGAACATCGTCCAAGCAGTCGCCCGTGACCTCCTCGTCCACGCCATGCAGCTCGTCGCCGAGGCTGGGCACAGGATTGTCATGCACGTCCACGACGAAATCGTCATCGACGAACCCCAAGACTCGGTCTTCACCGTCGCTGACGCCTGTGCTCTCATGGCGACGCTCCCTGCCTGGGCAGACGGGCTACCGCTCAACGCGGATGGCTACGAATGTGACTACTACCAGAAAGACTGACCAGGTTTGGAAGTTATCCACAGGGTTCGTTTCGAGAGCGCACGGAAATCACATCAGTGTAATTAGGCAGGTAAAATCTATCCCATGAACACCGAAGCCCCGAATCTCGGGGTTGCGAGGCGTTCGGGGCTGGTACCTAGTTTGGTCTCTAGGATTCCAACTCTACATGCTCTCGTGCGTAGTGTTCACCATTTGGCGAAAGCCAGAAAGAAGGTGTCTCATGGCACGAACTGTTCACCGAAGTGCGTCTACAGGGCGATTCGTCAAAGCTTCGACGGCTCGCCGAAGCCCACGTACAACGACTGCAGAAACGGTGGGTAACGGCGGAAACCGTCCAGTGCACCGCTCATCCATTACCGGCCGTTTTGTTACGGAAGCCACGGCTAAACGGCATCCAGACACTACTATCCGGCAGGGAGTTTGAGCGTGAAGATCAATTTTGACGAGAAAGCTCTTCAGAAGCTCGTTCAGCCTGCTATGGATGAAATGGCTAAAGGGTACAACCGAGATTTCGAGTCACTGGCTCGTCAGTATCGCGGTAAGCCTGTAGAACAGATCAAGCCCGCGCTGCAACGCATATTCAAGAAACGCGGAGGAAAGATCAGCGATCCCGAACTGAGTGACTACGCTCAGCAAATCAGCGACGGAGTGAAGATTATTTTCCGATCATGACCTCCTGAACCGTCGATGTGAGAGGCGTCCTAACTAGCACAACTAGTTGGGGCGCCTCTTTGCGTGGATTGATGTAGACCGTAATAACTTGCTGGGCGGCCTACTGGTAGTCGAGGACGATTGCCGGGTCAGCGTCGAGAAGCTCATGCAAGTACTGGCGGATCTGCTCATCACTCCGGCTCCGCACCAGTGCTTGGTCGAGGTCACGCAGGTACTCCAAGAGGCAGAACAGGCGCATGTTCTGGAACACCGCCCATACGGTCGCTTTATCCATCTCGCTCATAGCTCTCATGATCACCTGACCCGTAGTGGAAGGTCTACCGGATATACCCGGTATCGACCTGGGGTTGACCCGTCCGGATTCGTCGGTCCTCAGGGGCGTATGGGCGAGAGCCTCAAAGCTCAGTGACCAGAAACTCTGCCGAGGGGGTTAACTCCCTGCTGGTTTCTGGCCTCCTACTGAGAGCCATGTGCGTAACCGCGCCACCTACTTGTCTATCAGGCTCTCAGAAATGGAGCCGACTCATGATATGCCCCAATGATCCACGCGTCGCCACGTTCCTACGCGACCTCGACACTGACCCACTACAGACAGCTATCGCGTTACTGGATGCCCTGCGCGTGGCTCATGCCCGCATCGACAACCTGGAGCAACAGGTCGCCTGCCAGGCGCGAATGATCGACGCCTACCACGCTCTCGCCTTCGGGCAGACGGGAGACCAGTCATGACCGCCGCTGCCCTCGACATCGGTATCCCGAAGAAGAACATCGAAGGATACCCCGACCCCACCTGCTACAAGGCGCTGAAAGAAATCCAGCGCGCCGAGTACGGGTATCGGCCCTTGGTGTACATCTGCTCCCCGTACTCCGGAGACATCGACGCCAACGTGAAACTTGCCCGCCGGTTCTGCGCGTTCGCGGTGTCGGCACGCCGGATCCCACTCGCCCCGCATCTGCACTATCCGCAGTTCATGGACGACACCGACCCGGATGCCCGTGAGCTGGTCATGTTCTTCAACCGCATCCTGCTGTCGAAATGCGAACAGCTATGGGCCTACATCGGACATGTGTCGGCAGGGATGCGCGCCGAAATCGACTGGGCCCACCAGATGAACATCCCCGTCCGCTTCTTCAACGCCGACTTCCAGGAGGTGCACCCCGCATGACCCCGTTTACCTTGTGCGCCGCGACCAACAGCGGCAACCCGCACAACAACCACTATCCGAACCACCACCACGTCACCGACCAGGCTGACCTGCAGCTGGTGGCCAGGTGGGATCACGTCGCCGCCACCTACACTGGCGATCGGCGCTCGTCGGCGAGTTTCGTGTCCTCGGATTGTGTGGTGATGGACATCGACAACGACCACACCGAAGAATCGTCCGACTGGGTCACACCGGAGAAGCTCGCCGAGTTGATGGCTGGAGTCGAGTTCATGACCGCCACTTCCCGGAACCACCAGAAGGCGAAGGGCGTGCTGTCGGCGAGGCCTCGTTTCCACGTCTACTTCCCGATCACCGAAGTCACGGACGCAGATACCTATGCGGGGTTGAAGCGCCGCCTGGCAGCCCGGTTCAGGTTCTTCGACCCGCAGGCGTTGGATGCCGGACGGTTCATCTACGGCACCACCAACCCCGAGGTCACCGTCCACGACGGCACGAAGCTACTGGATGCTTGGCTGGACGAAGCCGATGAGATCGACGTGTTCGCAGCGTTCGATGCCTCGACCCAGGTGATCGGGGAAGGCTCCCGCAACGCCACCCTGTCCCGCTTCGCCGGGCGTGTCCTGATCCGTTACGGGCAGACCGCACAGGCCCGTGACCTGTTCGATCGGAAAGCATTGCTGTGCGAGCCGCCCCTGTCGGATCACGAGTTGGAGTCGATCTGGGGCTCGGCGTGCCGGTTCGCCGCCAAAGTCGCTGCCGATCCGGACTACCTCTCGCCGGAAGTGTACGCGGAGCTGACGAGCCTGCGGCCGGATGATTTCACCGATGTGGGGCAAGCTTCGATGCTCACCGCAGAATACTCGTCACGTCTGGCATTTACGGAAGCCACAGACTGGCTCGTCTACGACGGGGGCGTGTGGTCTGAGTCTGCGCCTGCTGCGCAAGGCATCGCCCAGGAACTGACCGACCGGCAACTAGCCGAGGCCGGCCATCTGTTGGAGAAAGCCCGCGACCAGCTCGCGGTGACGGGCGCGGATGCGGTGCTTGCAGCCGCTTCATCGAAAGCGAAAGCACTCGCCGGTTTCACGTCAGCTCAGCGGGCCGCCTACCGGGCGTTCGAGGATGCGAAGGCCTACGAGGCGTTCGTGTTGAAACGCCGTGAGTCCCGGGCAATCACCTCCTGCCTGCGGGAAGCGCACCCGATGCTGCTCACCACGCCCGATCAACTGGACGCTGACCCGTATCTCCTCAACACGCCGTCTGGGACATGGGATGTGCGTGACGGCACCCGACGTGACCATAACCCGCTGGATCTGATCACGAAACAAACTGCGCTCGACCCCACCGACACGGGCACAGACATCTGGAAACAGGCGCTCGACGTGTTCTTCGAATCCGACCGGAAGCTGATCGGATATGTGCAGCGGATCGTCGGGCTGGCAGCGGTCGGGAAGGTCATGGTCGAAGCGCTTGTAATCGCCTACGGGGACGGCCGCAACGGCAAGTCCACGTTCTGGAACACGATCGCGAGAGTGCTCGGCACGTATGCGGGCAACATGTCCGCCGACGTGCTCACCATTGGCGGGAACCGGAACGTCAAACCTGAACTTGCCGAGGCGAAAGGCAAACGGCTCATCATCGCCGCCGAGTCCGAAGAAGGCGTAAGACTGTCGACCTCGACGGTTAAACAGCTCGCCTCCACCGACCAGATCTACGCGGAGAAGAAGTACAAGGCGCCGTTCGCGTTCACCCCGTCCCACACGCTCATCCTCTACACAAACCACCTACCGAGGGTGGGCGCGATGGATGCGGGCATCTGGCGCAGGCTCATCGTGATCCCGTTCAACGCGGTCATCGAGGGTAGCTC
>NZ_JBHNPV010000070.1:0-2303 GCF_059082735.1 Actinotignum sp. usb-actsch-rep-73
GTGTGAAACTTCTCTGCCTTTTCCTCTTCCTTTGCCCCTAGCGCCTGTTTTGTTGCTGAATGAAGCGGTTTTCTTTCGCGTTCAGCTCACTTTCTCACCAAGAGAGACCGCGCTAGCGGTCCTACAATGGGAGGCATGCGTAACTCCCTCAATGAACCCCAAGGGCCCTCGTCGCCCTCTGCTCCCTCGACTCAATCGTCGACCGGCTTGCTTGAACGAACTGAGGTTGAACGCGAAAAGGCTCCCGGCGATGGCGATCGATTCGCGCACTTCGTGCGTAGGGATAAAGCTGATTCATCAATGATGACGGGACAGCCTGTCGTTGCCTTATGCGGCAAAGTCTGGATTCCGACGCGTGATGCTTCACGCTACCCGGTGTGTCCGACATGCAAGGAACTTCGTGACTCGATGGGGAAGAACGGACGGAACTGGCCGTTCTCAGACGGGAATGGTGGCTCGGATAAGTGAGCTCCTCCAAGGATCGTCATCTCTATCCATCCCGCATCTCACCTGCCGCCGCTCGCTCGCTGTCTCCCTCGTTTCCTGCGCGTGCCAGAAGAGGAACAGCGGGTTCACTTCGCGCATGGCAGGCAGCTGCTCTTGAGCAATACATGGCTGAGGCACCGCGTGACTTCCTTGCGGTTGCAACTCCCGGTGCGGGTAAAACGACCTTTGCTCTCCGTATTGCTGTGGAGCTGATGGGGCAGGGCATCGTCGATAAGGTCACCGTCGTCTGCCCGACTGAACATTTGAAAGGCCAGTGGGCCGATGCTGCTGCGCGAGTCGGTATTCATATTGACCCGTCGTTTACGAATGCTCAGGGCCGTGCGGGCTCGCACTTTGATGGTGTTGCCGTTACGTATGCGCAGGTCGGCGCTAATCCTGCGGTCCATGAAATGCGTACACGCGACTATCGGACCCTCGTCATCTTGGACGAGATCCACCACGCTGGTGACTCGCTGTCGTGGGGTGACGGTGTGCGCCAAGCGTTCGGCGATGCAACGCGCCGTCTTGCTCTGACAGGCACTCCTTTCCGCTCTGATACGTCGCCGATCCCGTTTGTTCGCTACGTGGAAGATGCCGATGGTATTCGTCGCTCTCAAGCCGACTACAGCTACGGCTACGGCGATGCTCTGCGAGACATGGTTGTTCGCCCGGTCCTGTTCATGTCCTATTCGGGTCAGATGTCATGGCGTACCTCGACCGGCGATGAAATGAGCGCTCGCCTGGGTGAACCTCTGACGAAAGACCTGATGAAGCAGGCCTGGCGCACGGCTCTTGATCCGAAGGGTGAGTGGATTCCTTCCGTTCTTCGTGCCGCCGATCTGCGTCTTGAAGAAGTTCGTCGTCAGATCCCTGATGCCGGTGGTCTGGTGATCGCCTCTAATCAGACGCAGGCGCGCGCCTATGCGCGTCATCTGTACGAGATCACGGGTAAGAAGGCGACGATCGTCCTGTCCGACGATGCTGACGCCTCGGATCGCATTGATGCGTTCCGCGAATCGGATGACCGTTGGATGGTTGCCGTCCGAATGGTGTCGGAAGGCGTGGATGTGCCTCGTCTATCGGTGGGCGTCTACGCGACAAACACATCCACCCCGCTGTTCTTTGCCCAGGCCGTTGGACGTTTTGTCCGTGCCCGCAAACGCGGTGAGACAGCGACAGTCTTCGTTCCTTCGGTTGTCCCACTGCTGGAGCTTGCTTCACAGATGGAAGCTGAACGCGACCACGCGCTTGACCGTCCGAAGTCAGCTGATGACGAAGACGCCATGTGGAATCCTGAAGACGCCATGGTCGCCCAGGCAAATGTGAGTGAGTCAGCATCGTCGGATTTGCTCAATCAGTACGAGGCCTTGGGTGCAGACGCAGAGTTTGACGGCGTGCTCTTCGACGGTGCTGCCTGGGGGCAAGGCGCTCAGGTTGGTTCAGTCGAAGAACAGGAATACTTGGGGATTCCCGGCCTGCTTGATGCAGATCAAGTGACTACTCTTTTGAGGGCGCGCCAAGCTGAACAGGTTGCAGCTCAAAAGAAGTCGAAGATCGCAGCGAAGATGCGTGAGGCGAACGCTGGAGTCTCAGACCACCGTCTCCGCGCCGCAAAGCGTAAGGAACTCTCACACCTGGTCTCGTCCTGGTCGCGTCGTAGTGGTGAACCGCACGCGATGGTTCACGCTCAGCTGCGTCAACGCTGTGGCGGCCCGGAGATCGCCCGTGCAACCACGGAACAGATTGAAGCGCGCATTGCTTTGCTTCGCCAGTGGTTCGTTGGAAAACACTAGGCCTGACGCAGCTGAATGTGAATG
>NZ_JBHNPV010000071.1:0-5583 GCF_059082735.1 Actinotignum sp. usb-actsch-rep-73
GTGTGACCACGAGTTGCGGCTGCGGCGTTCGATCGCGTATGTCGCCTGTTCTGCTAAACGCTCTCCTGCATCCCAGAGAGCATCGCTCACATCAGCGCCAAGGCAGTCTTGATAGTTGATCGTGCCCCACGAACCGCTAATCGTTGCCACGGCTTGGCAACGATGGTAAGAGATGTAAATGTTCGGCCCACCAAGAGCCACCGCTAAGCTGAACCCATTGAACTCTCCTTGCATGTTGAACGTAACCTCAATGTCCCAACAATCGTCAAGATATTCAGACAACTCCTCCACGCAATCCGACTGAACCAAACTATCTAGTTTGGTTATGAACTCATCTACGCGCTCCTTTAATAGCGCCAAGTCCCTATCCATGATGACTCCCTCCAGGTGCTGTGTCGGTTGTGACTTTCTTTTTGCCGGCTGGCACGGAGTCAATAAGTCGCGGACAAGGTCTGCCCGTCACCATCGGCAAGCGGGCGCGGGTCATGGAATAAAAAACGAAGTGGTTTATGCCGTGAAAGCCCGCACCCACTTGAACGCGAAGCGTTTGACGGGCAGACCACGCGACGTAGACTCGAAAGCCAGCAGGAAAAAACCCCGGAGACAAGAAGAGTGCGCGCTCACGCGCTCCACAATTGCCACCACCAGTGGCACAAAAGAAACAAGGCCACGCACCGCGTGGCCACATCACGTTAAAAACGGCTAGGAAACTTCCTAGCCGTTTTTGCTTAGCGGTATATCTCGCGTCTGTGCCCGATGGAGATAGCCAAGATAGAAAGCTTATCGTCTTTGATTTCGGCAATGAGTCGATAGTCGCCGATGCGATAGCGCCATAAGCCAGCGAGATTGCCTGTTAAGGCTTTGCCGTGAATACGTGGGTTGTCGGCTTCCATGAGGTTTTTAGTAATCCAGCCTTTGATGATTCGTTGAGTGTAGTGATCGAGCTTTTTAAATTCTTTATCGAATGCTTTGGATGTTTCTAAACGCCAGTTCACAGCCCGCACTCTTCCCATAATTCTTCAATCGGGCGAGTTTTATATCCGTCTCGTTCCCACTCGTTCAGAGCTTCTTGGGCTATCTGTACGTCGTATTCATCCTCGATACGTTCGAACAGTGCTTGCTTGAATGCTTCACCTAAAGAAATCCCGTGCAAGTGCGAATAGCTTGTGGCTAGCTTGCGTTCTTTCTCGCTAAGTCTGATTGAAAAAGCCATGTTTACCGTCTCCCAACGCCTTTTAGTACATTGTACTTCAATCTGTGTTGTTTGTTAATGGTTAGCCGGACAAAGCCAGTCCTGTTTTCTTGAAGTGATGGCGGATAGTGCTGATTTCGTCCGCTTACCTACTCCCCGCGCTAGCGGGCATAAGTTCAGGCATTAGCGAGGGTCTTAACTATTTATGAGGGTTTAAGGCTCTTGAGACGGTGGAGCGGCTAACGCCGAGTACCCTGGCAATTTCAGCGTTATTAGAGCCGTTTTCTTGCATGGCTCTAGCGGTCTTTAACCGTTCAGGCGTCATGAGCGCGGGCCGGCCTCCAAGCCGTCCTTGGGAGCGTGCGGCAGCAAGGCCCGCTCGTGTTCGTTCTCTAATAAGGTCACGTTCGAACTGAGCAAAGGCTGCGGCCATGTGGAACACCAAACGCCCACCCGGAGTAGTAGTGTCGATCGATTCGGTAAGAGAGCGAAACTCAATGCCACGCTTATCTAAGTCCGCAATAACCTCAACAAGGTGGGGCAGTGAGCGGCCTAAGCGGTCGAGTTTCCACACCACAAGCGTGTCACCCTCACGCAAATAGTCCATCGCCAGCTCTAACTCTGGGCGCATGGTTTTAGCGCCCGAGGCATGGTCAGTGAAGATACGACTACACCCTGCGCGCGTGAGAGCGTCTAGTTGTCCGTCCAGATTCTGCTCCAGAGTAGATACGCGCGCATAACCAATAAGACTCATTACATCCCCCGTCCATAACCGTGATTCCTGCTCTTGCTGTGACGCTGTTGAGGCGCGACGTGGCGCGTTGGATGATCCAACTTCTTGAGCTGCGGGACTTCTCCAATGCCGGGTAGTGGTGGCCGTAATGGAGTGATGGCCTTGCTCAATACTTTTGCTAATCGTTTGTTGCTTCCTGTGGCTTGGCTGTAGAACCGGGCTGCTACAAAGTCCTCAATCAGTGCCTTGCCGGGGGCGAGTAAATCTTCGTTGAGTTTGTATCCGGCGTGAGTGCAAAGCTGGCTGTAGAAAATGAACTGGGTGCGGGTGTTGCCTTCTCGGAAGGGGTGAATGGTGTTGATCTCGCCCCATGACTCAGCCAATGCTGATATAAGCTCGTCGGAGGCTAAGCCGCGAAAGTAGTTGTTGTTTTTAATGTAAGAAAATTGGTGTTCTGCTGCTTCGGTGAGTGCGGGTCCTGCAGGGTAATAGTAATAGGTGCGCCACGGGGCGTTAGGGTCTCCAGGAGGATAGTCCACCACATCGGCATAGCCTTTCGCCATGAATGTATCTGGCGCGGTTCGTTCTTGTCCTGCCCATTCGTACACGTCTTGGAAAAGGTGGTAGTGAATGGCTTTCATGTGTTGATAATCAAAACGGCCGCGGATGGGGTGTAAACGCAGTTCACCCGCGCGAAGCGCGGTAGCGGTTTCTTCTGCTGCTCGTAGTATTTGAGCGTCAGGCTCTCCGTAAGGGTGGGTTGCCGTCACGAATTTATTTCTCAGCGTGGTCGTTCCTGGAATGTAGTAGTCGTTCCAAGAGTAGTAACGTTGTTCGTTCACTGTGTGCGGCGGATGTGCTGGATAGCTTGGGCGAGGTATTCAGCGTCGCTGATTTGTCCAGATAAACACTGCTCGAGCAAATCTCTAATGTAGGGGTCAGTAACAGCGTGGCCAGCTAAGGCGAGTGCAGTATCTGCAAACGATATGGCCTCGCGTACTGCGGCCTGAGATACTAAAGGCGGTTGTGTTGACACGCTCATAATATTTCTTCGCTTCCGTGGCGCACGCCTACCGTTGCACGCGCCAGATACTCGTCTATGCTTATTTCCCTGCGCACATAGTCGGTTAGGTTCTTGACAACGCGCCGAGTTGGTTCATTGCCTTCATGCCAACCCAAGGCGAGTGTGTCTAGGACGATTTCTCGTTGTGACGGCTCAAGACCTTCGAATAGATCAGGCCAGCGTTGCTCAATGTCAAAAGTGCTCACGGTGCCTCCCACGTGCTATTCAAATTCTACCGTGTGTGCGTGCGTTACTCAATGGGTGGTGGTTCTGCACGGGTTGGGTTTTGGGCGCTAGTTTTGCACGTTTTGTTTGGTTGGTTTTACGCGGTTTCTTGTTTCGGTAGTTGTGGTGTGCGTTATCGGTCGATAATGCACGCTCGTCTGGAGTGTAAGTCGTAGGGGCTAGATATTCCCCTAGAGGGACGCGACGACTTATGTTTCGACTAGTTGGCGGGCAATCATAGAGCGAACAAGTGTGCTTGGGGTTGTGTGTTCGTGTTCTGCTTGAGTTTGAATCGCGCGTTTCGTTGCTAACGGAACGTTGATTGAAAGAACTGAACTACCCTCGGGTGACAGGGAAATCTCTTAGTTAGGCAAAAGCAAGGTGCTTTTCTTGATCTCGGCACTCGCTTAAATACATGTTGATGATTGTTTGATATGGAATGCCGGTACGTGCTGATTCTGCCTTGAAATAGTCCACCGTTTCACTGTCAATATTGATTGTGACACGACGGCGAACCTTAGCAACGTAAGGGTTTGGTTGGCTGTGTGAAAAGTCTACTTCAGCAGGCATATCTAGAACATCTTTCACATCACTCATGACGATACCTCCAATACTGCTGCGCTTCTGTTTTCGTTGATTTTCTCGCTGAAATAATTCTTATAGCTTCTCCACCGTAACGTTCACAATGGCACACCGTAAGAACACGAGCTTGAAGATCCATCCCGATTAGGAAAAAACGTTCCTCAGTATCTGAGTGCTTAATGTCAGGAGTCACACGCGCATACGGATCTGAAAAAGCTTCTGCAGCAGCGTCAAAACTCACCCCGTGTTTGACGATATTCAACGCAGCTTTATGCTCGTCCCACTCAAAAAACACATACATATTATATACATATAACCTGCACAAAAGGAAGAACTAGAAAGCATCCGAGACAAGATACGCCCCCATAGGGGGCTAGGGGTTAAAACCCAAGGCTGAAACGAGGTGAAAATGGCCGGCGTTCAAGCTGGTTCCTATCTGTGTAGGGCTAGGCTCGCGGTTTGGTGTGGTGCGCGCCGGGTGGTGGGGTGTCTGGTTGGATGGTCTAGCTTCTTAATTTGCGGGACCTCCCCAATGCCGGGCAAGGGTGGCTTTGAGCGTGTGGGTGTTGTTTCGTGTGCTTCTTCTACTTGGGATTGTTCGTGCTGGCGGGTTTGTACGCGCTCTAAAGTGTTTACCGCTTCTTCGCTGGGGGTTTGCGGGTTGAGCTGGTCGATGATCCAGTTCGAGTTTTGGATTACCCGCTCCCCGGTGGCGAGGATGGTTTCTTCATTTGCGTCTGCCCACCCGGCGATGTATCCGGTGGAGTATTCGGCTGTGTCGAGACCGAAGTATTTACTGACCAGGTAGGCGCATGATTCGGCTTCTACTTCTTTAATCCCCCTGTGCATACTCCCGGTTTCGTCTGCCTGGCCCATGTGGAGTCGGGCATGACTGATCTCGTGAATAAGAGTTTTAAACTGGTGGCCCTCAGGCGCGTCGGTGGCTACTGCGATGGTTTTCTCACCTTGCCCCTCAACCATTGGCCGCATTGTTACTCCGTATGCGCCTCCAAGAGCTTTGCGCGTGGTTTCTTCATAGGTGTATCCAAGGTCTGCCACTATCTGCTTGGCGCGTTGCCATAATTGTTCGGAACGCTGCCCGGTTACTTGGGGTAGGTCTTTGCCTTTGATTGGCTCGCCGTCTGTTTGGTGGTAGCCAAATGTGGCCCGCACTGTAAACCCTGTGACGGCGGGCTTCCAGATAATGTCTTTCTTGTCGTACTTATCTAGCTCGCTTTTGTCTATTGGCCGGTCCTCATCTTTGAGGAAGGGGAGCTTGTAGGTGACGGGGGCGAGGACGTGGTAGCTTTTTTCTCCTTTTTGGACGTGTCTACCTAGCTTTTTCCACGCGGTGTAGGAAGCAAACGATGATTCCTTGCTTCCTCGCTGGTGTGCTTGGGTGTGGAGCCACACGAGGTTGCGAAATGAGTACTGGGGCATTTTCGCCATGTAGTCCAGCATGTCTTTCCATGTTTGTGTGTCTTTGAACCGGGCAGCTGCTGCGGCGATTTCTTCGTGAGCTTTCGCTAGTTTGGCTTCGCGTTCTTCTTTGGCTTCTTCTTTGCTGCGGGTGGCCATGATTAGTTGCCTACCTTGCCACTTTGAGCTTCAAGAGCCTGGAGGCGTTGCGTGAGCTGTTCGATCTGGTCTTGCTGGGCTTCGACCTGCTCGATGAGGGTTTCTACGAGTTCTAGCGTGGTGTATTGGTTTTCCATTTGAATCTCCTGGTTAGTTGTTCGCGCGTTCTAGGTGCCTTACAGCGCGTTTATGGGGTATGTCTGCGCGCTG